>JADLHM010000120.1 GCA_020848745.1 Deltaproteobacteria bacterium
GGTCCATGCACACCGTCCCCGACACCACCGCGTCGGGGGCGCACTTCTTGAGTGGCTTCGCGCCCTGGGCACCCGCCGTGCCGGCCATCAGCAGCACCGCTGCCGCCGACCCCGTGAGGACTCGCACACCGCGTCGCATGACTTGCCTCCTTTGGTCTTCGTTGTGGAATCGGCCTACGCGCCGGCGGCGCGCCTCCGAGACAGGGGGCGCCATACCACGACCCCGTGGATCTCCCGCATGCGGTGACTGATGAAGTCCTCCATCTATCTATTCCACGCCTACCTACTACGACGACTTGGTAGCCCGTTTTCTGGACCGCCGGACCGGCGTGCGCTATCCGGCATGCGCGACCGCAAAAGGCGGATCGCGCGCGACCGGCCTCGTGCAGGCGATCCTCGCCGGCGTGCGTGACCTGGACGGCGCAGTCAACTCGAGGGTGAGCCGGTGGACAAGCGGGAGCGACGGCGAGTCAAGCGCGGGCGCTTGCGCAAGGAGCGCGCGCGGAGCGCCGCGGTCGCGCGGGAAGGTTCGTCACGCCGCTGGCGAGCCGAGGAACTGGCGAACGCCGCGGCGTGGCACCTGGAGGCGCGCGACGCCACATCAGCGGTCGAGGAGGCGGCGCGCGCGGTCGCGCTCGCGCCTCACGATACTCTGATCGCCGGCCTCTATGCGGAGGCGGCGGAGAAATCGAAGCAGCCGCGACACCGGATCGCGTCGCTCGAGCATCTCGCGGCGATCGCGCCGCCAACGTGCGGGCTCCTCACCGCGCTCGCGCATCTCCACTGCAAGGCGGGCAATCTGGAGCGTGCCCGCAGCCTGGTCGCCGACGCACGGCAGATCGTCCCCACGGGGCGCGCGCGACGCAAGGTCGCGCTCGCGGATCTGGCGGCGGTCGAACAGCGTCTCGCCATCGCCGCCGCACCAGCCGCCGAGCAACCGGCGGGCGGCGATCCGCTCCAGCACGAGTTGCCCCTGGCGCACCGCGACCCGCACGACGCCGGCGGCGTCGCGCCCCGTTCCCCGGCGTTCGTTCCGCCTGCCGCGCCTCGGCGGGCGTCGTCGCGACGAGCGCCGCAGGTTCCAGCTCTGCCAGCAGCGCCGCACGCGACACCGGCGCCGCGGCCGCTGCCCGCCACATCCGCGCCGGCGCCGGCCGCACCGACGCCTCCCGCGGCATCCGCGCCGGTGCCGCCGCCACCAGTGCGTCCCGCGACCCTCGAGATCCCCGTCACCGTGGCACAAGACGTCCTCGGTCTGGACGCGCTCCGCGCCGCGCCGTCCGGCAACCTCGACGACGTGACGCTTGCGCTCATGGCGACGGCGCTCCACGACGCCGAGTCGTTCGACCGCCTGCTCGCCCTCGACCACACGCAGGGGCTCATCCACCTCTCCCACCAGGAGGAGACCGCTCGCAAAGTCCTGTCGGTATTCCTCGGCCGCGCGCTCTTGGCGGACGAGGTCGGCCTCGGCAAGACCATCGAGGCCGGTCTGGTGCTCTCCGAGTATCTGCTACGCGGCCGCGTGCAGCGGGCGCTCGTTCTCACGCCACCGTCGCTCGTCGGGCAGTGGCGCGAGGAGCTGGCAGGCAAGTTCGGGATCCCGACCCGCGGCATCGACGACGGGGAGCGCCGGCGCGAACCGCGCGCCCCTCGGGAGGCAACCGGCGTCGTCGTGGCGTCGATCGCAACCGCGCGCTCCGAGCGCCATCGCGATGCGATTCTCGCCAGCCCGTGGGACCTCGTCATCGTCGACGAGGCGCACACCCTCAAGAACCACCGCACCGAGTCGTACGCGCTCGTCGAGCGGCTGCAGACCCGGTTCCTGCTGCTCCTCACCGCGACACCGATCGAGAACCGCGTCGAGGAGCTCTACAATCTCGTGAGTCTCATCCGCCCCGGCCACCTCGGGGGGCGGGCGGCCTTCGTCCGTCGCTTCACCGGCGCGCGCGGCGAGCTCTCGGACGCGGCACGCGGCGAGCTGCGGTCGCTCCTCGGCGAGCTGATGGTACGCAACACGCGCGCCCTTTCGGGCGTGCATCTGCCGCCGCGCTTCGCACGCACCCAGCTCGTCGAGCCGGGGCCGGAGGAGCAGGCGCTCTACGAGCACCTCGTCGCGGCGTTGCGCTCCCTCACGGCGACCGGCCGCGTGCGACCGCTGCTGTCGCTGCTGCTGCAGGAGGCCGGAAGCAGCCCCTTCGCGGTGCGCGGCACGCTCGAGCGCCTGGCGGCCGACGCGACGCTCCCCGAGGCGGTGCGCGCGGCGATCACCTCCGCGTGCGACTTCGCGGCGCGCGCCACCGGCTCCGAGAAGGCCCGCGTCCTCCTCGATACCCTCGCCGGGACCGAGGATCCGACGATCGTCTTCACGCGCTTTCGCGGGACGCTCGCCTTCCTCGCCGACGCCCTCACGCGTGCCGGGCTTCCGTATCAACGCCTCGACGGCGACGTGCCGGTCGCCGCGCGAGCGGCGGCGATCGAGCGCTGCCGCACGACCGGCGGCGTCCTGCTCTCGACCGACGTCGGCAGCGAGGGGCTCAATCTCCAGTTCTGTCATCGCCTGGTCAACTTCGACCTGCCCTGGAACCCGATGCGCATCGAGCAGCGCATCGGACGGCTCCATCGGATCGGTCAGGAGCGCCCCGTCGAGGTACTGAACCTCTGCCTCGCCGGATCCATCGAGGAGCGCATCCTCGGGATCCTCGACGAGCGCATCAACCTCTTCGAGCTGGTGGTGGGCGAGGTCGAGATGATCCTCGGCTACCTCGGCGGCGGCCGCGAGTTCCCCGATCTCGTGCTCGACGCCTTCGCCGAGCCCGATGCCACGAGCCGGACACGCTCGTTCACGCGCCTCGGCGACGCGCTCGCGGCGGCGCGCCAGCGCTACCGTACCGTCAAATCGTTCGACGAGGCGCTCTTCCGGAGCGAGCTCGGCGTATGACCGACACCGTCCGCGACTTCCTGCGTCGCCATCTCACGGCGCTCGGCGCCGTCGTGGAGGACGAGGAGGCCGCGCTGCACGCGCTGCTCCCCGCCGACGCCGGCGCGAGCGCGGGGGTCGAGGAGGTGCTGCTCGCGGTCGATGGACCGCCCGCGGGTTCGGCCATCGACGCGCGCCTCGGCTCCCCGTTCCTCGAGCAGGCGGTGGCCGCGCGCCGCGCGCGGGTGGTGCTCGCCGCCGTCGCGCTCCCCGGCGAGCTGCCGCGGCGCCTCCCGGATCACGTCCCGGTGCTCCTGAATGCCGTTCCTGGCGGAGCGGTGGGGCCGCGCACGCGGGCGCCCGCGCGCTACCTCGCGGCGCACCTGCGCGCGCGACTGCAAGGTGACGAGGTTCGCCACGCGCTTCTCGGTCTCACCGTCCGCTTGGAAGACGGCGCACGAGTGCCGCCGCTCGACCTCACGCGCTCCTACCCCATCGCGGCGGCAGCGCTCACGTCCGCGGAGCATGCGCACGCCGCCCGCGCGCTTCGGACCGCCACCCTCCGTGCGGCACCGAAGGCGCTCGCCGGCGCGCTCGCCGCGATTGCACGCCGCGCCCGGCGGGATCTCATGCGTCTCGGCGACTACTACGCGAGCCTCGACGCCGAGATGGCGCAGGCGGTCGCGCGCGCACGTTCCTATGACGAGCGCGGCCGCCGCGCCGCCAAGCGCGCCATGCTGCCCGACGAGCTCCAGGCGCGACGGAGCCAGCTCGGCGAGCGCCTGAGCGCTCGCCTCGGTGCCGAGCTCGTCGCCGCCACCATCGTCGACACCGAGGTCGACCGCTACGCGATCCCGGTACGGCGGCGCAGCTCCGTCGGCACCATCGCGCTCCAGCAGCGCGCGGCGGACGGCGTGATCGAGGGCCCCTCTTGCGCCGGCTGCAGCCTCGCGACGATCCGCTTCCATCTCTGCGACGAGCGGCTCCACGCCCTCTGCGACGAGTGCGGGCACGCCGGACGCCTCGATCCGGCGCGCTGCCCCGGCTGCAAGCCGCCCCGCCCGGCGCCGCTCACGGTAACGGTCGAGGACGCGACCGCGGCGCTGGCGCTTGGTGTCGGGAGATCGTCCGAACCGATCGCGCTACGGGATCGCGAGCTCGTGACACAGCCCCGGAAACGGTAGGATGCGCACCCCGTCGACGAGGACGTCCTTACTGCCTGGGTGGACCTGGTACCAACGGGGAATGGCGGTCCGTTCCTTGAAGTAGCGCCAGCGAGCGTACTTGTGGAGCTCGTCGAGGATCACGCGCGGCTCGTCGGGGGGCAGCTCGCCCCGCTGGATGCGCGGGCGGGTGCGGACGTCGTCCCAGCTCAGATAGGCGGGGTGGCGCGGATCCGAAGCGCCTACGAGTCGGAGCGCGAGCGTCGTCTTCCCCACCTGGCGCGGTCCACTGAGGAAGACCATCTTCTGCGCGAGGTCGGCGTCGATGGGATCGTACAGGTAGCGCTTGGCGATCTCGCGGAGCACGGGCGGTCCGTCTCGCCTGCCTAGTCCGACTTTGCTCATGAGTAAAGTCGGATACGCCCAACGATGCCGTCTCGTCCTCGGCTTCACTTGTCTCGCCTCGGGGATGCGCCTCGCGCGGAGAAGGCGCTACGGCCCCAGGCACGACCGCCTCGTCGAGGCGATCGGCGCGCCTGCAGGGGCTGGCGCGACGGTGCTGGTGAGCGACAACGTCCGCGAGTTCCGGCGGGTCGAAGGCCTGCGGGTCGAGAACTGGCGCCGCCGCGCCTGACTCGGCCCTGATTCCATGCTCGAAGCACGCACCCTCCAGCCGCGAGGCGCGCTCGGCATCGACCAGGTCGAAACACCGTAGCGCGTGACGCCGGCGCCTACTCCTGCTCCCGGGTGGGCGCGCCGCCGGGACCAGCATCAGCCTGCGGCAGCTCGGCGGCACCGGGCGTGGAAGCGCGGAGGGCTTGCGCCTCGGCCTGCCTTCCTTGCGCGACGAGCAGGGTCGCGAGATTCGTGCGCGGATCGGCGTAGCTCGGGGCGCGCTCGATGGTCGCGCGGTACGCACGCTCCGCGCCCGCGACGTCGCCGCTGCGCTCGAGCACGACCCCGAGGTTGTTGCCGGCCTCGTGGAGGTCGGGGCTCGCCGTGAGCGCGGCGCGGTAGTCCGCGACCGCCTCGTCGAACCGGCCGAGGTTCGCGAGCACGTTGCCGCGGTTGTAGCGCGCGTCGGCGTAGGCGGGGTCGAGACGCAGCGCTTCACCGAGCTCGGCGAGCGCCTCCGGAGCGCGACCCGTGGTGGAATAGGCGAGGCCGAGGTTGTTGCGCGCGTCGGCACGGGCAGGCTCGAGCCGGACCGTCTCCGCGAAATACTCCGTCGCGTCGCCGACGCGGCCGGCCTGCCACGCGGCGACGCCGAGCGCGGCGGTCAGACTCCCCGCCTGCTCCGCGGCGCGCGCCGGTCGCCACCCTTGCCGCTCGAGTACGGTCGCGAGGCTCGGGCGCTCGCCCGGACGCGGCACCGTCGCGCGCACGGCGGCCCGGCAATTCGCGAAGGCCACGTCGAGTCGGCCGAGGCGCGAGGCTTCCACACAGAGGTTGTAACGGATGGTGTCGTTCTCGCCGCTGACGGCGAGCGCCCGCTCGAAGAGCGCCATGCCGTCCCGCCAGTAGTCGACCTGCCGGCGCGTCAGCA
>JADLHM010000121.1 GCA_020848745.1 Deltaproteobacteria bacterium
CACGGCGTGCAATACCTTTCGATCCGCTACACGGACCGCTTGGCGGAGGCGGGCATCGAGCCCTCGGTTGGCACCGTCGGCGACTCCTATGACAATGCCCTCGCCGAATCCGTGATCGGCTTGTACACGCCTGCCGCTCGACAACAATCTCAGCGAGCGCGAGCTCCGCCGCCAAGTCGTGGGCCGCAAGAACTGGCTCTTCGTCGGCTCCGACGAGGCCGCCGCGGTGAACACGACCTTCGTGTCCCTGCTCGCGAGCTGCCAGGTGCACGGCCTCGAGCCTTGGGCGTACCTGCGCGATCTCTTCTGCCTGCTGCCCGACTGGCCCCACCGCCGCGTCCTCGAGCTCGCGCCCGTCCACTGGCAGGAGACCCTCCAGCAGTCGGACGCTCAGGAGCGGCTCGCCACCAACCCCTTCCGCGCCGCCACGATCGCGCTCGACCAGCCCCACGCTGACGCGTCGTAGCGCATCGGGCCCACGCCGTCAGCGACGCGGTTCGCCGAACGCTTACCGAGGGCCGGTGACGCGGCCCGGTCGCGCTTCGGACGGTCAGTGGCAGAAGCTCGGGGATGTATCGCCGACGAGCCGTAGTACCTCGTCCGCGCGTGGCGTCCCGAACTGGAGGAGGTCACGTACGAGACACTGGTAGCGGCGGATCAAACACCGCTGATAGTCCGCCAGACTGCCGAGCGTGTCGACTCCCACCGCCCGACAAACCTGTTCCAGCTTTGCAAGCCCCAACCCCTGCTCGCTTGCCAACGTCGCGAAGGGGGTCGCACATCGCTTGCCGATACCGCGCCCGAGCTTCTCCGCGAGCGCCGGCAAACCCGTATCGAGCTGTTTCACGCACGCGCGTTCTGCCTTCGTGAGGCAGCCGGCGTTGCCGGGCTTCAACTGCAGGCAGCGGAGGACCTTGGCGACGCAGCCATCGAGGCGCTTGAGGGCGGTCGACACGTAGCGGCTTCCCCCGGTCACGATCGCCTTCTGGCACGCGACCACCGGCTTGCCTGCTGCGCCGGCAGTGGAGAGCGCGATCCGGGACTTCGCGAAATCGCCGAGGCAGTTGTCCGCGCCGAGGGGCACCTGGGCATCTTCGGCCAGCTCCCGGACCCGCGGCATCGCGCTCGTCATGACCTCTTCCGCGCGACAGGCGTGCTGTGCTGCGACACAGCGCGCGATGGCTTCGGTGCTACCGACCGAGCCGCCGAAGTTGTCGCCGCAGTCGTCGGCGATCTGCCCGAAGTCGAGACCCCGTGCCGAGAGCATCGTCGTCTGCTCGACGTCCGCGCAGCCCTTCTCCACGGCCGCCACGAACTTCTCGGTCGTTGCAGGCAGTGCGCCCAGGGCCTTCGAGCACTTCTCCTTGGCTTTGCCCTCGCAAGCGAGATCGCCCGGTTTCGTCTGTTCGCAATCGAGGAGTGCCGCACCGCACGTGGACAGGGTTCGGAGACGCTTCACGACCAACGCCTGCGTACCGGCAGCAACCGCCGGTTGGCATTTTGCCACTTGCCTGGCGTCGGTGATGGCGAGCTGGCACGTACAGGCAGCTCGTCCGTCCACAGCTTGCGCCGCGATCGGCTGGTTCGCCGGATTCGCGACGTCGACGTCACGCAAACCGAGCTCGGTATCGGGAGACGAATCGCAGATGCTGTTCGCCAGCCGCAAGCGCAGGGTCATGATGGATCCGTCGCCTGCCGGGAGCACCTGACCACCCAAGCTCAGGACGATGAGGTTGATGTGGCCGTTCGCCGCGACCGTGCTGGCTTGGCACGAGAATCCCTGCGCTCGCCCCGAGCACCGCGCGGAGCTCGCCACGAGATCCACGCCACCCGAGGGGCTTACGAGCTTCGCGAAGATCGCACGGACGGGTTCGTCGTTGGTCATGCGAAGCGGAACCGTTACCTCACCGGACGCATCGCTACACAGGTCGTTCGGAATCTCGATTGTTACACCCGCGTTTACGGCAGGAGCGACCCAAAACAAGAGCGCCAGGGCGCAGAACGCGACCCGCGTGGATTTCGTTGTCTTCGCGATCATGACTAACGATCGACCACCTTGCTCTCGGTGAGCCGCAAGTGTCCGCGTCGCGTTCCGCTCTCGGCTCGGATGCGCACGATCGGTCCATGCCCGGGAGTGATCGATCCACCGTCGAGCGAGACGACGACCACTTTCACCGGGGCATAGGGATCCGCCTGGTGAAACGCCGCTTCAAACCGACGGCCCCTTCGCGCCGGCCTGACGTCCCGCACCTCGAACGGTCCGCCCTCCGGGACGAATGTGAGCTCGAGGGCCCGAACGGCCGTCTGCGGGTTGTCGAGCTGCACTACCCGTCCGCCGGCACGGGCTTCGACACGGACCGCCGAAGGCTTGGTCGACTCTGAGCGAACCGCGGCACGCTGCGGTGACACCGTCTGCAGGGGCTGTCCCACGACGCTCGCCGGACAGCTGAGAGGCATCGGGATTCCTTGGAGAAGCGCGTCGATCTGAGCGACGACGTCGAAGATGTCCACCGTACCGTCACACGTATTGTCGCAGAGCGTGGACTGCGTGGGTGTGAGCGTAATGCGTCCGAGGAGAGCGTCGATCGTGTTGAGCACGTCGAACAGGTCGAAGTCGCCGTCCGCCTGGCAGTCGCCGAGCCCTCCGCCGCACACCACCTCACCCGCCTGGGTGCAGGCCGAGACCGGGGTGTTCGCACAACTCGCGATCACGACCGATTGCGGCTCCAGGGCAATGGTCGAAGGGACCGTGCACATCGCGGCGTTGTCGCTGACGCAAATGCGCGCGATGGATCCCGTCCCTGCGGCGAGACAGCCTCCGTTCAGGTCGACGACGACGAGCTCGAGCCCGTTCGCGCCTTCGAAGGCATCACAGGCGTAGCCGACCGTACGGGTCGTGCACTCGACGCTCGTGAGCGCGAGTTCCTCCGGGACGTCGATCAAAGTCGCCTGCACTCCCCGGACGGCGGTGGCGTTGTCGAGATCGACGAGGAAGCAGGTGTCTCCACCCGGTTCGGTCGCTGTGTTACTGACGCTGAAGGTGGCCCCGCACTGGCAGGCGGTACAGTCCGGCGCACAGACGTCGCCGTTCGTGCATGAATCCGCCACGGCTGGATCGCAGGTCTCGCCCGCGTCGAGGGTGCCGTTGCCGCACAAGGTGGGAGTCGCGGTCGGCGTGGGCGTTGGCGTGAAGGTCGCCTGGGGTGTGGCGGTGGCGGTCTCCTCGGGTGTCGCTGTCTCGGTCGGCGTGGGGGTGTCCTCGGGAGTCGCCGTTTCGTCCGGTGTCGCGGTCTCGGTCGGCGTGCTGTCGGGGGTTGCCGTCTCCGCGGGCGTCGGCGTCTCGACGAGGGTTGCCGTCTCGATCGGCGTCGAGGTCTCGATTTCCGTCGGAGTCGCGGTCGGGGTTTCGATCGGCGTCGGCGTCTCCGTTTCCACCGGCGTCGGTGTCGGACCTACGCTGGTAAGCAACGACGGCACGCACAACGCCGTCGCACCGAAGATGGAAATCGCATCCTCGCCGAACTGGTTGCGGATCGTCGAATCGAGGCCCGTCGCGGTGTCCACGATGTCGTAGCACGTGAGGTGCGTATTCGGATTCACGATGCCCTCGTTGTTCTTGTCGACGGGATTGCAGAAAAATGACGGGCTGCCGACCACGGCCGAGGTCGTGCCGAACTGGTCGGCGAGCGTCACCGTGAGGTCGATCGGGTTGCCGGACGCCGCGTAGCACGCGTAGTGCTCGATCGTGAGCGCGAGAGCGGGCGTCGGCAGCGGGTTCGGTTGAACTGCCTTCTCACTCGGTACCGCGAGGAAGACGGCGTCGCCGACGGTGAGCGTTTGCGGTCCGAACTGGTTGTCGACGTCGATCGTGGTCGGCCCGAACAACGCCGAGAAGGGGTAGAACGTGAGGTGCTGCTCGGGATCCGTGATCGCGCCGAACCCGCACGTCGGACAGCTCTTGTCAACCGGCACGCCGAAAGCGGTGGCAGTGTCGGGGTCGGCGTCGTAGGTGCCGAACTGATCGACGAGATGGACGCTCGGGGCATCCGGACCGTCGGCGGCGTAGATGCGGAAGTGATCGCCAGCGACGATCGGCGACGCGGTGGCAGTCGGCGTCGGCGTCTCGGTCTCGGTCGGTGTGGCCGTCTCGGTCGGTGTGGCTGTCTCGGTCGGTGTGGCCGTCTCGGTCGGTGTGGCTGTCTCGGTCGGTGTGGCTGTCTCGGTCGGTGTGGCTGTCTCGGTCGGTGTGGCCGTCTCGGTCGGTGTGGCCGTCTCGGTCGGCGTGGCCGTCTCGGTCGGTGTGGCCGTCTCGGTCGGCGTGGCGGTCACGGTCGCCGTCGGCGTTGGGGTCGCCGTCACTGTCACGGTCGCGGTCGGCGTCGGCGTCTGGGTCGCGGTCACTGTCGCGGTCACCGTCGGCGTCGGCGTCGGAGTCGTCGTGGCGGTCGGCGTCGGCGTCGCCGTGGGCGTTGGGGTCGTACAGTTGGGCGGGCCGACTTGGATGTCGTAATTCCCAACACCCGTGTAGCTCTGGTCGAAGACGCGAAGCACGTATGTGCCAGGCGTGCCGATCACGCGCTGGTCGGCGCCGCAGACGATCACGCTCCCGGTGGAGCTACCGTCGGCGTTGAACAGATCCCAGCACGTGGTCATCGTGCCCGAGGTCGTCGTGGTCGCGATGTCGATCACCTGGCCGGGCGCCGTGGTCGTAAACCAATAGGTGTCGTTGTCGGCAAGCGATGCGATGCTCGAGGAATGCTCCTGGCACAAGGTGAGTGTCGCGTCGGGACAACTCGTGGCCGTTGCCGAGATCGTCGTGACATCCATCCGGTAGGATTGGCTAGCCGCGTCGTTGTTCAGCTCGAAGGCGCGAAGGGTGTAGGCGCCGGCGGTCGGAAGGGTTCGCACGGCCTGTCCACACCTCTGGGTACCGATCGCCGTTCCGTCGGCGGCATAGAGCTGCCAGCACGAGTCGAAACCGGTAGCGACGTCGCTCGTGGTGATACTCACTACCTCGTTGGCCGCGGACGTGGTGAAGCGGTACGTGTCACTCTGGACGATCGAACTCAGGATGCGAGCGCCGGATTGCGAGCCGCAGGACAAGGTCGCTACCGGGCAGCTCGAGGCGGTGGCCGACAGCACCTGCATCTGCACATTGTAGTTGCCCGTTTGGTTGTTGCTCTGGTCGTACAGTCGTATCGAGTACGTGTCGTTTGCCGGGAGCGTGATCGTCGAGGCTGCGTTGCAGCCGCCGGCGCTCACGATGTTGCCCGCGGAATCGCGCAGCTGGGCGCACGCCTGGATGCTCGATCCGGTAGTGGCTTTCGACAGGAGCTGGACGACCTCGCCCGCTTCAGCCGTGAACGTGTAGCAGTCGGTCTCGGCGGTGACGCCGATGCCTCCCGATTTGATCTCACCGCAGCCGATCGTCGCGGTCGACGAACAGGTCGTTTGGGCGGCGACGAGCGACGGACGTCCGAGCAGCGTGACCATGGTTGCGAGGATCAGGACACCGTAGGGTGCCGAGATTCGAAGCTGCGCACGACAGTATCCTTCGCGGGAGGGGTGCAACGTCGACATCGGGGGTCTCCTGAAACGACTCCGAAGCTAGATGGGGCTGAGGCGACGGGAACCTTCGTCGCCCCAACAGTCCTATGAGCGTCGCGCTTGTCGCATCAAATGCAAGGTTCCGGAACTAATCATTTGCCATGACTGATCAATTGCGATCTCGACAGAGCACGTTGGTGCTCAGGACGTTGCACTGCTCTGGCAGGAAAGCCGCCTCGCCGCACTGATCGCGGCCCGGCGTGCCGCCCGGCGGCAGCGAAGTGTCGTTCAGCTCCACGGTCACGCGAAGCGGCAGCTGCGATGCGTCGCGGAGCGGGATGGTGCCGCCCTTGTGGCTCAGGAAGATCCCGAACACGCCGGCCGTCCCGAGACGCCTGAGGTCCTTGACCGTCACCTTCTTGATACCCTTGGAGACGGTGACCGGCCGCTTGTCGGTGAAGATCCACTTCGATGCCGGCGTCCCCGAAGCCTTCCAGCCGTGATCCATGCCCGGAACGCGCACCACGCCGGGGAGGTTCACGTCGAACAAGACGGTGTTCGCGCTGTCGGTGATGCGCAGTTGGATTCCATGGCGCTCCGGGGCAATGACCGGCAGGCTGCTCCCGACGGCGAACTCGCCGTTCAGCCGCAAGCCCTCGTTGCCCTCCGGCGCCGCGAGTACCCGGATGATCCGAACCTTGGAGGTACGCCAGGCGCCGGCCAGGCCTGGACGCGAGCAGGGATCCTCGCCGCCCACTGCTGGCGGGTTGAAGAGAGCGCCGCGACAGTAGGCGTCAGCGTCGCTGTCGTTGTCGACGTCCCCCGGACAGACGTCGCAAACATTTCCGAAGACGTCGCCGTCGCTATTGAGCTGCGACGGATCCGCGATCGTCGGGCAATTGTCGTCGAGGTCGCACACACCGTCGAGATCGGCGTCGACTGCCTGGCATGCCGACGAGCAGCAGAGGTTCGTACCGTTCGCCGCGCCCTCGTCGCACTGCTCGCCGACCGTTACGATGCCGTTCCCGCAGCCCGTGGGAGTGCAGTTGGCGTCGCACCCGTCGCCGTTGGCCGTGTTGCCGTCGTCGCACTGCTCGAACGTTTCCTGGATGCCGTCACCGCACGCGCCTTCGATCGTACAAGTCGGGCTGCAGCCGTCGCCGACGGCCAGGTTGCCGTCGTCGCAGGCTTCGCCCGTCGTCACGACGCCGTTCCCGCAGCCCGTCACGGTACAGTTCGCGTCGCAGCCGTCGCCGTCGCCGATGTTGCCGTCGTCGCAGGCCTCGGTGCCCTCACGCGTTCCGTTGCCGCACGACGTGTCCACGAAAGAATAGACTGCGCCTGCGTCGAGCTTGACGGTGTCGTCGAGCGGCGCTCCGATGAACACCGACGACCCGACCGATGCGATCGTGTTCCCGAAGTGGTCCTCGGTCACGGGAACCGGCTTCTGGAAGGTCTGCAGCGCTGCGCCCGTCGCGACGTCGAAGACGTAGACGGCGCCGACGTCCGGTCCACCGGTATCGTCGCGTCGAGCGGCCACCGCGACCTTGTCGCTTCCGACGGCCGTAACCGCGTATCCGAACTCGTCGTTGACCAGGGGCCCCGGCTTCACGAAGATCTGCGTGAGCTGGCCGTTGCCGGCGTTGAAAAGATACGCCGCGCCGGCGCTCGTCGCCGCCGCGTCGTTCACCGGTGAGCCGACCAAGGCCTGCCCGGCTACCGACGCGACCGAGGCGCCGAAACGGTCGCCCTGGCCCGGGAAGGGATTCGCGACGGTGCGGGTCAATGCACCGGTAGAGGCCTCGAACACGTAGGCCTCGCCCGCGTTGTCGGCGGCCGGATTAAACCCGTTCGCCGGCACATCGTGCATAGGAGAGCCGATCAGGACTGCGGTAGCGTCCAGTGCCGTCACCGCCGCTCCGAACTGGTCGCCCGCCGCGGGGGATGGATTCAGATAGACCTGCTGGACGCCCACTGAGTTGTAGAGGTACGCGACGCCACCGCCCCCGGCGCCGCTGTCGTCCTTGGGCGCGCCAACCAGGATGTTGCCGTCGATGGACGCGATCGACCACCCGAAATGGTCGTTGGTGCCCGCCGCCGGGTTCGTGAAGGTTTTGAGGAGCGCGCCGCTCGCACCGCTGAAGAGGTACACCGCGCCCGCGTCCGGACCAGCCGTGTCGTCGAACGGGGCGCCGACCAGGACATCCCCCCCCACGGCCGCGACCGAGTACCCAAAGCCGTCGCCGGCGCCGGGGGTAGGATTGAGGAAGGTCCGCAGCGTGAGGCCGCTATTGCCCGCGATGAGGTATGCCCGGCCGGTATTGATGGCCGAAGGCTGGTCCACGTCGGGCGCACCCACGATGAGACTCGTGGCGAGCGCGGCCACGCTGTGGCCGAAGTGGTCGCCGGCGGCTGCCGTCATGTTGAGCAACTCGCGCTGACAGAGCGCCGAACAGCCGTCGCCGTTGACGAGGTTTCCATCGTCGCACTGCTCGATGCCGGTGACCGCGCCGCTCCCGCACCCGGTGGGTTGGCACGTAGCGTCGCAGCCGTCACCATTTACGAGGTTGGCGTCGTCGCAGATCTCGGTCCCGGCAATGATCCCGTTTCCGCAGCCGCTCAACGTGCAATTGGTGTCGCAGCCGTCACCGCTCGCTGCATTGCCGTCGTCACAGACCTCGCCGGTGGTCAGCAGCCCGTTGCCGCACGCGGTCGTCGTGCAGTTTGCATCGCAGCCGTCGCCGCTGATCGGGTTGCCGTCGTCGCAGGTCTCTCCGGCCGTCTGGATTCCGTTGCCGCAGCCTGTGGCGGTGCAGTTCCCGTCGCAACCGTCGCCGTTCACTGCGTTGCCGTCATCGCATTGTTCGGGAACCGTGACGACGCCGTTGCCGCATCCGGGCGCGGTGCAATTCGAATCGCACCCGTCTCCGTTGACGAGATTGCCGTCATCGCATTGCTCTGGAGCCGTCACGATCCCGTTGCCGCACGCGGTCGCCGTGCAGTTGCCGTCACATCCATCGCCACTCACGAGATTGCCGTCATCGCATTGCTCCGGAGCCGTCACGATCCCGTTGCCGCACGCGGTTGCCGTACAGTTGCCGTCACACCCGTCGCCGTCGACGACGTTGCCGTCGTCGCAGCTCTCCCCGGCCGTCTGGACGCCGTTGCCGCACGCGGTCGGGGTGCAGTTCGAGTCACAGCCGTCACCGTCGACCGTGTTGCCGTCGTCGCAGGCTTCGCCGGCGGTCAAGACGCCGTTGCCGCAGCTCGTGATCGTGCAGTTGGAATCGCAGCCGTCGGCGTCGAGAACATTGCCGTCGTCGCATTGCTCGCCGGCCGCCGGGTTGAGCGTGCCGTCGCTGCAAGCCGCTGGGGTGCAGTCGGGGTCGCAGGTCGCCGACCCGAACGACCCATCGTCGCACGCTTCGCCAGCGGTCGCGATTCCGTTGGGGCAGCCGGTTGCGGTGCAATTGGAATCGCAGCCGTCACCATCGACGAGGTTGCCGTCGTCGCACGTCTCACCCAGAGTCTGGATGCCATTGCCACAGCCGGTGGGGGTGCAGTTGGAGTCGCAACCGTCGCCGTCCACGAGGTTGCCGTCGTCGCAGAGCTCCCCCGCGTCCGGGATCGTGTCTCCGCAGACGGCGAAGGCGGTTCCGGCGGAGCCGACGAGCATCAGAGCGAAGAGAGCGAGTACGGCGGTGAACCAGGGACTGCGACGGACTTCAATCATGGGGGGCCTCCAGCTTCGAGTGGGATGTACCCTTGCAGTGCGGCTGGACCGGACGGCAAGCAGGGATTTTTGGGAAGCGTTGAGACGGCGGTCGGTCGCCGTCGATTCGGCTCGATCTCCTCGAATCGGGGTGAGGAGAGGGAGACCGCTCGATGGGCTGCTGATGTCGCAACGTGCATGCCATGCAATCATCCAAAGTTTTCGAGTTTTCGAGGGTAAGACGAAACGTCACGCCTGCAGTGCAAATCCTTGCGCGAACGTACGGTGCAACCATCCGGTCACAGGACGAACGTGCCGCAGATGAGGCATCGGCCGCCCACTTGCCCGTGGGGAGGTTCGGTAAGCAGGCGGCCCGCCTACGGGCCGAGCGAAAGACGCTCGACCGAGGAGCCGATACGCGTGGGCTGTTCAGGGACAGTCGCACACCCCCGGTACGCCGCATTGGCCGGTTTCGGCGTTGCAGACGTCGTCAGTACAAGGATTGCCATCGTTCGGGCACGTCATGAGTGTGCCGGGCGCGCAGCTCCCGGCCGCGCAGATGTCATCCAGCGTACACGGATTGTCGTCGGAGCACGGTGCCGTGTTGGGGATGCCGCAGAGGCCAGTGCCAGGGTCGCAGACGTCGTCCGTGCAGAGATTGCCGTCATCGAAGCACTGTTTCGGTGTGTAGCACTCACCCGTGTAGAAGTTGCAGACGTCCTGCGTGCAGAGGTTGCCGTCATTGGCGCAAGTAATAGGCGCACCCGGCTGACAGGTCGGAAGTTGGCAGTAGCCGCTGATGCACGTGGGGTTGGATGGCGGGCACGCGCACTGCGAGTTCTCGGTACACGCCTGCCCCGCGAGGTCGCCGCCGACGCAGGTGTTGGTGCCGCCTCCGCATACGTCGTTCAGAGTGCACGGATCGAAGTCGTTGCACGGAACGCCGTTGTTCAGGCACTCCTGGATCGGCGCCGGCAACGTGAAGAAGCCGGACACGCTGGCCGAGGCCGGCTGACACGCGCCACCCGGGCATTGCGAGGCGCTGGAGCAGGCGCCGGTGTCATTGACTCCGTCGAGACAACGCGACGTGACCGCGGCATTGACTTGCCGGACCGTGTTGACCTGCTCCTTCGGGTACGTAAGGCAGACGTAGGTCTTTCCTGGCTGGTTGACGATCGGGACGCCCGTACGCTGCTGGAACTGGACGAGGTTGCAGACTTGATCGGACCCGACGTTGATGCGGCCATCGCTGATCGCTGCGCCGGCCGAGGGTGCGGTGATCGAGAAGTCGACGAAGATGCCGTTGGCGACAGGTGCGCCAAGATAGTCCGCGACCGTCGACGCAACGACCGTAGTGAGGGTGCCGTCGCCGTTGTCTTCGGAGAGGTTGGCCGTCAGTGCGAGGCCGATGGTCGTCGGAACGCCGGGGATTGGCGTCGCAGTCGGCGTCGGCCGCGGCGGCGGGCTCCCAGGATCGCCGACCACGCGGTACGAGTTCAGAAAGAAGAGCTGCTTCTGGTTGTTGCCGTTCCCGAGCCAATCGGAGTCGCTGACGAAGATCGAGAAGCTGAAATTGGCATCGATGCCGGGATCGATCTGCTGATTGCCGGAAAGCTGGAAGATCTGGTTGCGCGTCAGTTCGTAGACGAAGAGGCGGCGTACACCCGAGACCCCGCTGTTCGTGAGATCGGCGGTCGATGTGAAGTGGATGCGAATGGCTCCGCCCGGCCCCGGGGCGGGGTCCGTGCTGTCGCCGTCGGTGCCGGCCGTGAGCTGCTTGAGCCGCGGCGGCACGGTGAACATGTCGTACTGGAAGATCTGGGTTCGCGTGCTGCCGGTCAGCGCGAGATCGGCGTCCGATTCGAAGAAGAGGAACTGACCGTCGCGTGAGTACTTCGGTCCACGGCTGTCCGCCGTGCCGAAGGTCAGTTGCTGGATCGTGCCGGTCTTGAAGTCCTTCACGAAGAGCTGTTGCGCGCCGTTCACGCAGCCGTTACCGGCCGCGTCGCCGCGTGACTCGAAGACCACGAAATTCCCGCCGGGATGGATGGCCGCGCCGGTGGCGATCTCGCGCGTGACGAGCTCGAGGCCGGGGTTGAGGCCGCCGTAGGGGCACGGATACGCGGCACAGCGGGCCTTGCGGAGCCTGCGGAGCTCGGAGCGGTAGAGGTGCTCGCCCGGTGCGAGGCCGTCGCCGTTCATGTCGCCGGTCGAAGAGAAGACGAGATATCGGCCCGACGCGTTGATCTTCGGGTTGAAGCTCTCGCCGAGTCCCTTCGTTATCTGCTGGAGCGCGAGACCGCCGGGGTTCTTGAAGCGAACCAGACGCGAGGCGAAGATCTGCCGGCCGGTGCTGCCATTGCCAAGGTGGTCCGCAGCCGACTCGAACGCCAGCGTGCGAGCGCGCGCGGTCGCGGACGGATTGATGCTGGGTTGGCTGCCGAAGGTGAGCTGGTAGAAGGCCCGTTGGTCCTTGAGAATACGCTTGGCGGTGTCGAAGACGAAGATTTGCGGGACGGTGTTGCCGTTGCTCAGCAAGTCGGCGTCGGAATGGAAGATCATCACGTTCGACGCCATCGTGAAGTGGACGCCGCCGATAGTCTGCGACGGCCGGTCGGTGACCTGCGTCAGAAGAGGGCTGTTGTTGTGGAGCGCCTCACTCCGTTCCGCGAGGAGCATCGCGACGGTGGTGGCCAGCGCGGCGAGCAGTCGCGGCATTCCTGTACTCATCATGAGTCGACCTTCCTTGCGGTAGTCCGCTGTCACCAAGTTCCTCATTGTGGACCGGTCAGGATCGCGCCGACGTCGTTCGACCGGCGGCGCGCGAAGGCGACGTCGGTACGGCCGTCGCTGTCGGCGTCGTGACACGAGAGGCCGCCGACCGGGTTGCCGACCGGGAAGTCGCGTTCGTCGCCGCTCCAGAAACCGTCTCCGGAGCCGTGTAGGACCATGATGTCGTTGGTGGTGACGCTTGCGACGGCGAGGTCGGGCACCGTGTCGCCGTTGAAGTCGCCGACGCACATCGCGATCGGCGTCTGACGGCCGCGCGTATGCCGCTCGGTCACCGCCGGGAAGCCACCGGTTCCATCGTTCAGGAACGTGATCAGATTCCCCTCCTGCGAGTCCGTGGACGGGGTCGGCGTCGGCATCTGCGCCGTCGCCGTGGGCGTCGGCGCGCCGCTTCCGGTTGCGGCCGACGTCGACGTCGCTTCGGGCGTCGGCGTGATGATCGGCGTCGGCGTCGCGGTCTTGGTGGCCACAGGCGCCGTGTCGAACTCGTTCAGGACGACCAGGTCGTCCACGGTGTCGCCGTCGAGGTCGGGAAGCACCACGTCCCAAGGCGCGAAACCCTGGCTGGCCATGTCGGTGCGTGTGTAGGATCCGTTCGTCTCGGATCGGAAGATCGAGACCGAATTGGCTCCCCGATTCGCGGTCACGATGTCGCCGATGTCGTCGCCGTTCAACTTGCCGATGGCGACGCCGCGTGGCTCCCGCTGCGTCGCGAGGTTCGCCTGCACCGCGAAGCCGGCGCCTCCGGTGTTGCTGAGGATCGTCAGGCGGTTGCTCTCGGACTGGGTGACTGCGAGATCCTTCTTCCCGTCGCCGTCGATGTCGCCGACGGCCATCGAGACGTGACCGTTTCCAAGTGGGAGCTTGGTGCGGACGAGGGTCACGAACTGGCGAGCGCCCTGGTTGATGAAGATGCTGATGTCCTGCGATCCCGCGTTGGCGACGAGCAAGTCCTGGCGTCCATCGTCGTTCAGATCGGTGGTAGCGAGAGCCTCGGGCAGCTGGCCGGTCTCGAGAACGAGGCTCGAGGGGCTCGGACCTGCGAAGTGCACGACCAAGCGGCTGTCCTGACGGCTCACACCGGCAAGATCCACATGACCGTCATCGTCGAAGTCGTCCGCCGCGGCGCCCCGCACGTCGCGTCCGATGGAGGGGGCTGCCGGGAGCGGGTTGGCGGCGAAGGTGCCGCGCCCCGTTCCATACAGGATCTGACAGTTCGGTGAGGTGGCGGGGGTGCAACTGAGGAGGTCCTGGTGAAGGTCCTCGTCGACGTCGGCGATGGAGAAGCGCGAAGGGCTTGGGGCGCTCGGGATGAGCGGTCCCGCCAGGAACGGCCCTCCTAGGGCGCCGAGCAACAAGATCGGGTGTTGCTTCTTGCCCTTGAACTCGGCGACCGTGTCTAGGTATCCGTTCTCGTCGAAATCAGCCGCCGCGAGCGCCACGATGCCCGCCGGTGTCGGTGTCGTTTGAAAGAGGCGAAGGGGTCCCGCACCGTCGCTCGAGAGGAGCATCACACCCTTCGGCTTGGATGTCTGCACGGCGAGGAGGTCATCGAAGCCGTTGCGATCGAAGTCGCCGGCGAGGATCGGGCCGCCAAGCTTCGCCGGCGCGATGATCGGGAGGGGGATGAAGCTCCCGATGCCGTCGTTCAAGAGCAAGGTCACGGAGCCGCCGCTACGGACTCGCGGAACGATGGCCAAATCAGGGAGACCGTCGCCGTTGAAGTCGCCGACCGTCGCACCCGTTTTGCGTTTGACCTTGGCAAGGAGGGCGATGGTGCCGAATTGGCCGATGCCGTTGCCGAGGAAGATGCGGAGATCGCCCTTGGCGTCGACCGCAGCGAGATCCTTGTTGCCGTCGCCGTTGAAGTCGGCGGCATCCATCGAGAACAGAGTCTTCACCATTTCGACCAGGCAGGTGACGCTGCAGCCGTCTCCCTTCTTGGCGTTGGCGTCGTCGCAGCTTTCGCCAGCGTCGAGGACCGCGTTTCCGCAGCTCACCGGCGGCGGCGGCGGATCGAAGCTGCCCGCAGCATTGCCGCGCATGACGGTGATGCCGAGGCTACTTTTGGGACCGGCGGACGCGACGACTGCATCGGGAATGCCGTCGTTGGTCATGTCGGTCAGGAGGAGAGATTCAGGGGTACCTACCAGATCCGCCAGCGGACTCACGGTGGGGCCGGTCAGTTGGAGGATCTGCAGCAGCGACAAGCGCTGGGCGACGCCGTCGACGAAGACGATCTCGCTACCGCCGGTCGCGCTGATTCGCAGGCGGGCGGTCGCCATCGGAGACACTACCGTCGGCGATGCGATGTTGTAGGGGCTTTGAAAATTACCGGGTGAGATCCCTCGCAGGATCTGGACGCTGTTGCTGTCGGAATAGGATACGGCCAGGTCGGTGAGCCCATCGCCGTCGAAATCCGCCAGGGCGACGGTCTTCGCCATCGAGCCCGCGAGGAGCACGGAGAGGAGTGTAAAGGTCCCGTTGCCGTGACCCGCGAATACCTTGATCGTGGCATCGACTCCAAGGGTGGCAATGTCCATCAGGTCGTCGCCGTTGACGTCACCTGCCGCGACGTAGAGGAGTCGGTCGGTCGAAGGCAGCGGGTTCGGGGCGAAGTGGAAGCCGAAGCCGTCGCCGAGAAGGAGATGCAGCGAGGGGTCCTGCTGATTCGCGGCGACGACGATGTCCGGTAGCGAATCTCCGTTGAAATCGGCGATCTGGGCGGAGACCGGCCGACTGGCCTGCGGAGAAAGGCGAGGGATTCGAATGTTGCCGACCGCTGCGAACCCTCCCGCACCGTTGCCGAAGAGGAGCGTAAGGTCGCTTGACTGGACATTGACGACGACGAGGTCGACATTGCCGTCGAGATTCAGATCGGCAGCCGACACCGAGCGAGGGAGGTTTCCGACCGGGGAGGACGCGCCGACCGTGTAGCTGCCGTCTTCCTGGCGGATGTAGAGCGTCACTGTCTTTTGCTTCCAACTCGACACGGCGGCGTCGATGCGGCCGTCGTTGTTGAAGTCCGCGCAGGTAGCGCCGCTCGGCTCATCGGCAGTCGCCAGGTTGGCGCCATGTAGGAGCGTGCCGGGGCCGGAATTCTGGAACACGGTCACCGTGTCCGAGTCGAAGTTCGCCGAGATCAGGTCTGGGAGCAGGTCCCCGTCGCAATCGACGGCATTCAATCCCTGAGGATTGTCGTTTACCGGAAGAGAGTGGGCGTCCATCGAAAGATCGAGACCCTGTGCCGGCGGAGCGGAAATGAGGCTCAGCACAGCGGCTATGACGACCACTACGAACCTGCAGAACCCCTCGTTCGCCGTGCCGGGAAGGCGGCGCCGGGCGTAGGGCTTGGCAGGGTCGATAGGGGCAGTCACCATGCTCCGGGTCTCCTGCTCACGGGCGATAGGCCGTGGGGTCATACCTGCGTTCGAAAGAGTGAAACCGGTTCGGGAAGGACGCTCGGGGGCGGGGTGCTTCATCATGGCGGAAGTCAACGATCATGGACCTGACCGATCCCCTTGCGTGAGCAAGGGGCATGCCGGTCGAAGTAGTTGAGATCGCAGAGTGTTCTACCCTCAACCATGCATGGTTTTGCGCCTCTGCAAGGCAGGATGCCGCTTCGTGCCGCGGGGATCGATGCCCGGCCGAAACCCGCGAAATCAATCGGAGAGAACGCCTTCGGTCATCGCCGGTTCCGGGCCTGCGAAGAGTCCAACCAGCGCCGGGAGAACAAAGAGGGTCAGTGCCGTGCTCGAGATGAGTCCGCCGATGACGACCGTCGCGAGAGGGCGTTGGACCTCGGCGCCGGTGCCCGTCGCAAGGGCCATCGGGATGAAGCCCAGAGAGGCGACGAGCGCGGTCATGAGAACGGGGCGAAAGCGCGTCAGGGCGCCTCGGACGATGGCTTCATCGACAGACGCTCCCTCCTCTCGGAGTTGCTTGATGAACGTGATCATCACGAGACCGTTCAGGACGGCGATGCCCGAGAGCGCGATGAAGCCAACCGCGGCCGAGATCGAGAACGGCATCTGTCGGAGCCAGAGGCTGAGAATGCCGCCGCTCAGCGCGAGCGGGATCCCCGTGAATACCATGGCGGCATGGCGCACCGAGCCGAAGGTGCTGTAGAGAAGAAGGAAGATCAAAAGGAAGCACGCGGGCACGACGAGCGTGAGCCGCTTCTTCGCCTCCACCAAGTTCTCGAACTGCCCACCCCAATCGAGCCAGCTCCCGGGCGGCAACTTCACGTCAGCATCGATCCGGGCTCGGACATCACCGACGAAGGAGCCGACGTCGCGCCCACGCACGTTGGCTTGGACCACCACGCGCCGCTTCCCATTCTCGCGGCTGATCTGGTTCGGTCCTTCGGTGACAGCGACCCGTGCGACCGCGCCCAGAGGGATGAAGGCGAACGTGCCCACGGGCGCGTTGCCGGAGACCGGGATGACGCCGGACTCCTCCTCCTGATGCTCGAGCGGGATCGGAAGCTGCTCGAGGGCGCGGATGTTTCGTCGGAAATCCTCCGGGAGCCGCACCACGATGTCGAAGCGGCGGTCGCCCTCGAAGACCTGGCCCGCTTCGCGGCCGCCGACGGCGATGGAGACGACTTCCTGGACGTCTGCGACGGTGAGTCCGTAGCGAGCGATCGCCGCTCGGTCGACGTCGATGCTGAGCATCGGGAGGCCGGCGATCTGCTCGACCCGCACGTCGGCCGCGCCGCGCGTATCCTGGAGTATGCCTCCGATCTGCCGAGCAATGGGCAGAAGCGCGTCGAAATCTTCCCCGTAGACCTTCACCGCGACGTCACCCCGTACACCGGCGATGAGCTCGTTGAAACGCATCGCGATCGGTTGCGTGAACTCGTAGTTGTTGCCGAGCGCTCCACGGAGGGCCTCTTCGACCCGCTCGCGAACCGCTTCTTTCGTGTCGCGCGGGTTCGGCCAAGAGTCTCGCGGTTTCAGAATGACGAACGTGTCGGACGCATTCGGGGGCATGGGATCGGACGCCATCTCGGCGGTGCCCGTCTTGGAGAACACAAAGGCGACCTCGGGGATCGTCTCCTTGATCGTACGCTCGACGGTGAGCTGCATCTCGGAGGATTGCGTGAGGCCGGTGCTCGGGATGCGGATGGCCTGAACCGCGATATCGAGCTCACTGAGACTCGGAACGAACTCCTGGCCGAGACGGGAGAACAGGACGAGTGAGCCGGCAAAGAGCAGCACCGCCGCCCCAAGGGTGGCGACTCGCGCTCGAAGAACCCAGCGGAGCGCCGGTTCGTAGAGCACCTTGGCATTACGGACCAAGACGTTCTCCCGTTCCTCGACGCGACCCGTGATGACGAGAGCGACCATCGCGGGAACGAAGGTGAACGCGAGGACGAAGGCCGCGACCAGGGCAAAGATGACCGTAAGGGCCATCGGACGGAACATCTTCCCCTCCACCCCGGTGAGAAAGAGGATCGGAACGTAGACGGTGATGATGATGGCGCCACCGACGACCGCCGGACCGAGCACCTGCTTGCTCGCCTCGCGGGTCACGTCGAGACGTTCTTGCAGCGTGAGCGCTCGCCTGATCTCGCGCTGCTTCGCGGCCAAGCTCCGAAGGCAGTTCTCGACGATGATGACCGCGCCGTCGACGACCAGACCGAAGTCGATGGCGCCCAAGCTCATGAGATTCCCGCTGGTGCGCGTCTGGACCATGCCGATGGCGGTCAAGAGCATCGAAAGCGGGATGGCGAGCGCGGTGACGACGGCCGCACGGATGTTTCCGAGAAGGAGAAACAGCACGATCACGACGAGGATTGCGCCCTCGAAGAGATTCTTCTGAACGGTGTGGATGGTGGCGTCTACGAGCCTGGTTCGATCCAGGACGGTCTTGGCGTGAATATCCGGAGGAAGCGTCTTGTTGATGGCCGCGATCTTCTCCCCCACGGCATGCGCGACGGTTCGGCTGTTTTCGCCGATCCGCATGAGCGCGGTGCCTACGACGACCTCTTCCCCGTTCTCGCTTGCGCTGCCCGTTCGAAGCTCTTTGCCGATGCCAACCGTGGCGACATCGCGAACGTAGATGGGCGTGCCGCCGCGCTCCCCGATGACGATGGAGTCGAGCTGCTCGAGCCGTTCTATCCGGCCTGTGGCCCGCACGTTGTAAGCCTCGCCGTTGTGCTCGATGTAGCCGGCGCCGGCACTCAGATTGTTCCGTTCGAGCGCCGCAACCACGTCATGCAGGGTTCGCCCGTACGCGACGAGTCGCTGTGGATCGGGCTGCACATGGAACTGCTTGACGTATCCGCCGATGGCGTCGATGCCGGCGACACCGGCGACTCCCTTCAGTTGCGGCCGAATGACCCAATCCTGCACCGTTCGTAGGTACGCGGCGCGCTCGAGAGGTGAAGCGAGACGTTCACCTTCCGGCGTGAGATAGCTGCCGTCGGGTTGCCAGCCCGCCTCGCCGGCGTTGGGAGCGGCACCGTCGCCCCCCGGGTGCCGGTACTCGACGGTCCACATGTAGATTTCGCCGAGACCCGTCGAGATGGCTCCCATGCGAGGCTCGACTCCCTCGGGCAGGCTCTCGCGCGCTTCGGTCAAGCGCTCCGTGACCTGCTGTCGAGCGAAATAGATGTCGACGTCGTCGGAAAAGACGGCGGTCACTTGCGAGAAGCCATTGCGGGAAAGGGAGCGTGTGTAGGCAAGCCCGCGGATTCCAGCAAGAGCGGTCTCGATCGGGAAGGTCACCTGCTTCTCCACCTCGATCGGAGAGAGCGAGGTCGCAAGGGTGTTGATCTGAACCTGATTGTTCGTGATGTCGGGAACGGCATCGATGGGCAGACGGGTGAGCGCAAAGACGCCGATGGCGCCGAAGACGGTCGTGACCAGAACGACCAGAAACCGGCGCTGAATGGAGAAATTGAGAATTCGCTCGAGCACGGCTCCGCCTCCTCAGTGGTCGTGCTCGGCGGCGCCCTTTCCGAGCTCCGCCTTGAGGAGGAACGAATTCACCGTGGCGATGCGTTCACCGTCTGCGAGCCCGCTGAGGATCTCGACGAGGGTTTCGCCGCGATGGCCAAGGATGACGGGACGCGCCTCTACCCGTTCTCGTTCGGCGACGAATACGACGGACGTTCCCTCGAGGCTCTGGATGGCGTTCGCTGGAACGACGAGCGCTGCGGCGTGCGGAGACACCGCGTAGGCTTCGACAAACGACCCGATACGCCACTGGCCATCGGGATTCGGGAGCACGACCCGAGCCGTCGCGGTGCGCATCCTCTCATCGACGCCCGGCGTGATGTAGACGATGATGCCCTCCGCTTGGGGGCCCTTCTCGCCGGAACGAATGCGGACGGTTTCCCCGACTCGCACGTGCTCGAGGTCGCGCTGATACACGCTCAGCTCGACCCAGACAGACGAGAGGTCGGCGATCACGAAGGCCTGCTTGTCGCGGTCAACGGCTTCGCCCCTGGTCAGGTGCTTTTCGATGATGGTGCCGTCGATGAGCGTTTGCAGCTCGTAGGGTGAGAGGCTCTCGCTACTCTCGATGATCGCGAGAACCTCGCCGGCCTTGACGGTGTCGCCGACGTTTCGCCTCCCTTCGCGGACGATGCCCGGAAAGCGGGGAGTGATGTGGGCAAGTCGATCCCCATTGGGGCGAATCGTGCCAAGCAGCTGCACGCCATCGTCGACGTGGCCGGGACCGACCGCAGCGAAGGTCACACCGGCATGTTCGAGCTTCTCCGCCGAGACGTGCGCGGATTCGTTCGTGGACTCTTCGCCTTCGTCGTGTCCGGATTCCTCCTGGTGACCTTGCCGATGGCCCGCCTCCTTGTCGTTCTTGGAGGAACCAGGTTCTCCGGCACATCCGACGCCGGAGACGAGGATCGCGCAGGCCACGAGTCGAAGGAGGCGAGAGCGAGAAGGCAGTCTAGTCATGTCGGTCTCCATGAGCGCGCTCCGGGCTGGTGTCCGAATGTTCGACCCACCGCGAGAGCTCCGCGGAGGCGTCGTAGTAGGTTGCCAGTGCCGTGAGGTATTCCGCGCGGAGCTCGAAGAGCGTCCGTTGGGCATCGAGGACCTCGAGGTAGCGGAAGAGGCCGCGGGCGTAGCCATCCTTCGCGCCAGCGTAGGCACGCTCCGCTCGCGGAATGGTTTCGTCGCGGAAGATGCTGGCTTGCTCCGCCGCAGCTTCAACCGCGACGTACGCTTGTCGAGCCCGCGCTTCCACCGTGACGGCCACCGCATCGTGTGCGAGTCGGGCCTGGGCCACTTCCCGCGCGGCCGCCAGGATGTTCCCTTGGTTTCGGTCGAAGAGTGGAAGGGGCAGGGAGAATCCGAAGACCAGCGCTCCACCGCCGTCCTCGGCGTAGTGCCGGCCGCCGGCAACGAGCGAGAGGTCCGGAATCCGCCGTGATTGCTCCAACGAGAGGGCGGCTCGTCGCTGTTCGATCTCGGCGTCGGCCCGGGCAAGGTCGGGAATCTTCCCGATGTTGGGCAACAGGGTCTCGAGTGGAGCCGGTCTCACGGCTGGCGAGAGGGCGCCTGCGGCGCGCTCGAAGAGCGGCGACGGCTCTCCCCAGGTGGCGGCGAGTATGCTTCGGGCGTTCTCGAGCTCGCGCCGAGCGGCAAGCCGCGATGCCCGTGCGCGGCTCAAATTGACTTCCGCACGGAGGCGCTCGACCGGCGAGACCGCGCCGGCGTCCACCGTAACGCCGACGCTACGGACGGAGTCTTCCGCGATACGGATCAGCTTCTCGCTCAGGGTGAGCCGATCCTGCGCGATGAGGGTCGCGGCGAAAGCCTTTCTGACTTCGGAAACCAGGGCTCGGAGCCGCACCACGATGTCCCACGAGGCGACGTCTCGCTCCAGATTCGCAGTGCGCCGGCGCTTCTGACGCTTTCCGCCGAGCTCGAGGGCCTGCGACACGCTCAGCGTCGTCTGGCCCGCTTCCCATCCGGCGCGGCGATCCGAGCCGGCGACATCTTCGGCTTCGAATCCAAGCGTGGGATTCGGACGAAGGCCGGCCTGAACCGCGCGCGCGGCTCGGACTCCGACGTCGACCCGGGTCGCGGCGAGCTCGGGGTTTCGCCGCATTGCCGCCGCGATCGCTTGCTCGATCGTCACCGCTCCCCGCGGCGCGGGTGGCGAAGGGCCCTCCGCGAGCGCGGTCCCGCGAGCGGAGACGAGCAGCAGCAATCCGGCAGCGAGAGTCCGATGGGAAAACGGCGAGCCGGCACTCGTGACGGAAACGACGAACCTGATGACGAACCCATGGGCCATAGAGATTCTCTCCAAGAGGCGGCTTCTTCCGTGGGAAGAAGGCCACGTGACCGGCGAGCGGCGTTCACGCCGCGACGGCGACGCCCTCTACCGAGAGCGTCGAACGTGAGAATCCCAGGTCAGACTAGAAGGACGACGGTGCGGCGCGCTTCGCGGTCGGGGACACGTAGCGAAGTGCAGGCGGGAAGAATCTGAGCGAACCCGGAGGGTGCTGGAGGCGGAGACAGGGTGACAGGCGCCGACGTCGGCGCCCGGAGGTCGGAGGACTGGACGTTTCGCTGCTCGACGATCTGTGACGGAGAGATCGCGATGTCACGACAATCGGCCTTTGCCGATTCTCCGGGTCGCGTGTGGCACGCGCGACCTGCATGGGGCGTCTCGACATCGAAGTGCCCATCGGCGCCCAGGCAAAGGAGAAGTCCCGTTGGAGGCACCACGGCAAAGCCGACCTGGCATGCCAGTGCGAGAAGCAGAGGTATCCTTCGGCAAGACCGCATCGGCAGTTCGTAACGGAACCTACTGGCGAGCGACCCTAACATCCATCGGGCGGACCTGCTAGCGCCCACTTCAGCGAGCGCCATGCGCGCGTGGAATGCCCTTCGGAGCCGAGCGATCCGACCTCGGCGGAATAGGAACGCGCACGGCGCGATTCGATCTTCTTCTACCTTGCCGGGAGTACTCATGCTCGTCGTGCTCGCGGTGCGGACGCTGACTCCTCGGGGAATGCTTTACTTGCTCCCTTGATGCGGTAAGAAGAACGAACGCCTATGAAAGCCGAGAACATCACCGAGTATTTCGCGCAGGATCACAACCGGCTGGACGAGTTTTTCGACCGGTTTCAAGCTTTGAAGGGCTCGAACCTTCCGGATGCCGCCGCCAACTTCCGGCAATTCAGCGACGGGTTGCTTCAGCACATCGCGTGGGAAGAACAGATCCTGTTTCCGGCCTTTGAGGAGCGAACCGGGATGCGCGACAGCGGTCCGACGGCCGTCATGCGCATGGAGCACAAGCAAATTCGGTCCCTGCTCGACGCGATCGGTCTGGAGCTTCGACAGGGTCGGAGCGCAACCGAGAGCGAGGAGGCGCAGCTTCGCGGCGTGCTCGGCGCGCACAACGTGAAAGAGGAGCGCGTTCTGTACCCGGCCATCGACCGGATGCTGACGGAGCCGGAACGCGCCGACGTGTTCGCCCGCATGCAGCTGCCTTCATGATCTGTAGTCCTCGACCGGATTGGAACCCCACAGCTCCGGAAGTGCTGCGCGACCAGCGGGCGGCGTATGACGATATGCGCCGCCGCCATCCGGTGGCGTACAGCGAGCTCATGGGGTGGTCGTTGTTCCGGCACGGGGACGTGATGCGCGTGGTGCTCGATCAGGCGACCTTCAGCAACGCCGTCTCGCAGCATCTTTCCGTGCCGAACGGCATGGACCAGCCGGAACACACGGCGTACCGGCGAATCCTCGAGCCGTATTTTTCTGACGAGCGAATGGCCGCATTCGAACCCGTCTGCCGAGGCATTGCCACGAAACTCGTGCGGGGGCTGTGCGCACGCCGTGAAGTCGAGTTCATGGCGGACGCCGCTCTGCCATTTGCGGTGGAAGTGCAGTGCGCATTCCTCGGCTGGCCGACGTCATTGCGAGAGCCGATCCTGCGATGGGCTCGCAAGAACCAGGAGGCCACGCTCACCCAAGACCGCAGGGCGATGTCGGAGATCGCATTGGAATTCGAAGCGCTCGTCGATGACTTGGTGGACACCAGGCTGCAAGCGGGTGCCGGGCCGGAAACCGACGTCACCGCCGCGCTGATGCACGAAAAGGTCTGGGGGCGTCCCCTGAGCAACGAGGAGCTGGCGAGCCTCCTGCGCAACTGGACCGTCGGTGAGATCGGCACGATCTCCGCCGCCGTCGGCATTCTTGCCCACTATCTGGCGGAGAACGCCGACGTGCGGGGGAGATTGCGCGCCGAGCGGAAGCTGCTGCCGCCGGCCATCGAAGAGATCCTGCGCATAGTCGGTCCGCTGGTGTCGAATCGGCGAATTACGACGTGCCCGGTGGAAGTCGGAGGGCGGAAGATCGCCGCCGGCGAACGAATCACGCTCATGTGGCTGTCGGCCAATCGTGACGAGGGCGTCTTCGACGGCCCGGACTCGTTTCGCCTCGACCGTGACCACGGCAAGAACCTCCTGTGGGGCGCGGGCATCCACGTCTGTCCGGGTGCACCGCTGGCGAAGCTGGAATTGCGGGTCTTCCTGGATGAATTGTTGACCTACGCGGAGGGACTCGACCTCGTTCCAGAGAAAACGCCCCGCCTGGCCGTCTACCCGGCGAGTGGATTCTCCGTTCTCCCACTGAAGATGCGGCCGGCGGCCGCTCGTGTCGGAGACTGAGCGCGCCCGACGGGGGGAGCGCTCTCGTCATGATGGGAGGTCCTCGCGCGAAACGGGCCGAAGGCGGATGGGCCGAGCCGGCTCGATGGTCACGAGAGGTACGTCTGCCGCCTGGCGGTGACGGCCAGGCCGATCCAGACGACGCTGCGCAAGGTCATGGCCGCCAGCGTCCGCCGCTCCCACGCGCCACCGGCGGCGATGTGGATGCCGAATGCCAGGAAGACCAGGAGCGTCGCGAGCGCGAGGGCGGCCGCGAGGCGTGCGGCCCGGCGCCGGCGTTGCCAGAGCCAGACCCCCGCCAGGACGTAAAAGAAGCCCGCGACGAAATTGAACCAGAGGACGAAGCCGACATAGTGTCCGGCGTCCGCGACCGCACGCGCGTTGCCGATCAGGACGAGGCCCCCGGCGCGAATCGTTGCGACGCCAAACACGATCGCGATGGCCGCGGCGACCCGCCGTGGCCGTTCTCGGGCGGGGGGGCGGTCGGGCCGATCCGGGTGCAGCGATGTGGGTGTCACGGGGAAGCTCGTCGGAGTCGCCGGTCCAGACCATGCCGCATTGCCGGCGATCTCAATATGATGGACATCATACGTCTCACCGAGCGGCTCGTGTTACCCGATGAAGGATCGTCCGTGGGAATGAGTCTTTTTTGATGGCGGGAGCCTTCACGATGCGACTTCGCCTGTTGCTCGCGGCTGCAATCATCGTGGGCGCCTCGCCGGCTCATGCCGACGAGACGGCCTTCCAACAGAAGTGTGCGGCCTGTCACACGATCGGTCGCGGCGCCGGGGTTGGTCCGGACCTGCGGGATGTCGCGAGCAAATACGACGAGGGCTGGCTGATGCGCTGGATCATGGCGCCGGACGAGATGCTCGCCGACAAGGACCCGGCCGCGATGGCCCTGTTCGAGCAGTACAACCGGGTGCCGATGCCCAACCTGGGAGTGAGCGAGGCCGAAGCGAAATCGCTCCTCGCGTACATCGCGACGGCAAGTCGGGCCGCGGCCGCAGGCGCCCAGGCCGCCGGCACGGCGGCCTCGCCGTCGGCCTCCCTCACGGGCTGGCTCGGCAGTGTCCAGTTCGTGGCGTTCCTCCTGTTTCTGGGGATCACGGCCGCCATCATCGTCGTCTTCTGGCACGTCGCCGCCAGCACCGCGGATCCGGTTCCGCATATCGACACGGAGGCAGCCTGCGCGCTGAGGGCGAGGCTGTTCGCCGTCGCGACGCTCGTCATCGTCGGGACGCTCGGCGCGACGCTCCCGTTTACCCCGTACCCGCGCAGCGACGACGTGCCGGATCGGCTGATCTACGTCGCCGCCCGGCAGTTCTCCTTCACGTACAGTTCGGAACCGATCACCAGCGACGAGGATGCCAGGCGGGTGCCGGCCCTCGCCTCGTTGGAGGTTCCTCTGGGCTCGCTCGTCGAATTCCGCGTCACCAGCCTCGACGCCACGCACGGGTTCGGCATCTACGATATGGCAGGCGGCGTGCTCGCTCAGACGCAGGCGATGCCCGGCTACGTCAACCGTCTGCAGGTCAGGTTCGAGGAGCCCGGGCATTACAATGTCCTGTGCCTCGAGTATTGCGGTGTGGCGCACCACATGATGCGCACGGCGCTCATCGTCAAGTAGAGCGGGGACAGGCACATGGATCTCGCGAAAAGAAACACCCTCACGTGGATCGCGCTGACGCTGGTGCTGTTTCCGGTCCTCGCCGTCCTCGGCGCGTTCATGCGGGCGGTGCAGGCCGATACGCTGGCATCGACGCAGGCGTGGTTCTATCCGACGATGACGCTGCATGGCGTCGGGATGGTCGGTCTGTGGTGGGTGGCGGCGCTCGCATGCGCCTCGCGCGTGCTCGCCAAATACACCGAGCCCAGCGAGCGGATCGGCCGGTTCGCCATTCTCGGTACGGTCGCCGGCGTGGCGCTTCTGCTGGCCAGCGTGTTGATCGGCCGGTTCGCCGCCGGGTGGTACTTTCTGTATCCGTTGCCGCTCAAGGGTACCTGGCCGACGTGGGCGACGGTCACGTTCCTGCTGTCGCTCACGGTCCTCGGCGCGACCTGGTTGGTCTGGGTGCTGGATCTGCTGCGGGCGATCGCGGCGAAGTACACGATCGGGCAGGCGCTCGGCTGGCACTACATCCGGGGAGAGGTCACGCCGAATGTGCCCCCGGCCGTCTTGATCAGCACGGTCAGCCTGATTGCCGGCGTGGCCTGCCTGCTCTCCGGGGTCGTCGTGCTGGTGCTTTTCTACGTCGAACTGCTGACGGGCGCGACCAACGATGCCCTGATCATGAAGAACCTGACGTTTCTCTTCGGGCACCTGCTCGTGAACCTGAGCCTCTACCTCGCCCTGGCCGTGGTGTACGACGTGTTCCCGATCTACACGTCGCGGCCGTGGCCGGCGAGCAAGGTAGTGGCGATCGCCTGGAACTGCGTCCTCGCGATCGTGATCCTCGCGTATTTCCACCACCTCTACATGGACTTCGTCCAGCCCCTGCCGTTCGCGTACCTCGGGCAGATCGCCTCCTATGCGAGTGCGATCCCATCGGCGGTGGTCACGCTGTTCGGGGCGATGATGATCGTCTATCGCGCGCCGGTCCGGTGGAACCTCGGGTTCTCCCTGCTGTTCCTGGGCCTGCTCGGGTGGGCCATCGGCGGCGTCGGTGCGGTCATCGACTCGACCATCGCCGTCAACACGAAGTTCCACAACACGCTGTGGGTGCCGGCGCACTTCCACAGCTACATGATCGAAGGCCTCGTGCTGATGGTCTGCGGGTACTTCTACCACTACTGCCAGGAGCACGGCGGGATCCCTGAGAACCTCCCGCGGCAGCGGATGACGATCGGTCTGCTGCTCATCGGCGGGTGGGGGTTTCTCGCGATGCTCTACCTGGCCGGCGCCAGGTCGGTCCCGCGGCGCTTCGCCCTCTACCCGTCAGAGCTGTCGTTCGGAGCGGTGTATTCGGCGATCGCACTCGCCTTCGTCGGGGTGTTCCTGGCTGGCCTGGTGTCGTACATCGTCGAGATCGGAACGCGCTGGGTCCGCGCGTATCGCGGTGAGCTCGAGCAGCCGCGACATCCGGTCGTCACGGAAGAGGTGGTGACCTGATACGGGCGCTCCGGGTCGGCGCCCTGATCGGCGCCGCGACACTGGCGGCTCCCATCGTGGCGTACGGCGGCCCGCCTCCCGACGTGTCATCCGGAGCGAGTGAGATTCTCCGTGAGGAGCAGCGCCCGCTCTATCGCGATGTGCCGGATGTCGAGGTGGTGCTGTCGGGCAACCGGCGGGTCCGCCTGTCGACCCTGTGGAGCGACCGGCCCCTGCTGATCACGATGTTCTACCGGCGCTGCGCCGGCAGCTGCGGGCTGTTCCTGTCCTCGCTCAGATCGGTGGTCAACGACGTGGGCGGGCTTGGGGACGACTACCGGATCGTGACGCTCAGCTTCGAGCCAGCCGATACGGTCGACAGCCTGGTGGACTATGCCAGAGCCCTCGGGATCCCCGATGACGGCCGCTGGATGTTCGGTATGGCGACGCCCGCTGATACCGACCGAATCGCGGGCGCCATCGGGTTCTGGTACAGACGCCAGGCCGCCACCGATCAGTACGACCACCCGACGCTCGTGGCCGCTGTCCGGCGCGGAAAGATCGTTCGCGTGCTGCTGGGCTCCACGGTGGCGAGGTCGCGGTTCCGCGAGGTGGCGGCAGAGCTTCACGGGCGATTCATCCCGTTCTACGCACGCCCCGGCGAGCGGACGTTGTTCCGCTGTCTCCGGGTGAGCGGCGCGACGCAGGACGTACGCATGGATTGGGGGGTGCTGATCCTCTTCCTGCCGGGCGGCGCCGCGGTGACGATCGCCGCGCTGGTGTTTCGGCGCGGGCGCGAGACCGCGCCGTGACGGCGCCGGCGCTGCCCGGCCTCCGGTCTCGCCTCGGACCCTTCCAGTAACGCTCCTTCGTGGACGGACCGCCCGCTGGCGCGCTGCCAGCGGCAAGAGACCGTTCCCGTCGTCCCCTCGGCGATCGCGGACGGCCGCTCCGCGCGTCCGTCACGGCACCGCGCCGAACTCCACGCCGCGCGGGGCCTGCCCGAGCAGCAGTTGATCGACCCGGCACGCGTGCTGGCCGACGATGCAGCTCGCAAGGGCGTCCACGGATTCGCTTCCGCCGACGCATTCCGGCGCTCGCAACCCGAAGCCCATGCCGGCCGGGTCGATCAGGTCCGCGAGCCCGAGCGTCGAGCACGCCTTCGCGATCACGCCACGCGACTTCGTCGCCCCGGCCTCGACCTTGCCGGCGAGCTTGAGACAGCTCGCGTCGGCCTTGGAGCGACATCCGCCCTCGTTGCCCTTCAGATGCACGCACGCGGACACGCCGTCCACGCATTTCTGCCCGGCCTTGAGTCGCGCGGCCGCGTAGGCGGCGCTGCTCTTGGCGAACGCCTTCTGACACTTCAGCACCGCCTTCACGTCGGTGCCGGCGCCGCCCGCGCCGCCGGATGGGAGACACGGGGCTTCGACGTCGGGATCATGGCCGGCGAGCGCCAGTAACTGGCGGGCGCGCGGGATCTCGGCGCCGACCAGCGCGTCGGCGTTGCATGCATGGCGCTTCGCGATGCACGCCGCGACCGCGGCCGCGTCGGCGAGCGAGGCCACGCCGAATTGCGCGCAGCCCGCTTCCTCGGCGGCGAACCCGAGACCCGTGGCGAGCCGGAGATCGCCGCTCGCAACCGGCGGATCGCCGCAGAGCTTCGCGACGTCGGCCGTGAGCTTCGCGACCGCGCTCTGCCGCGCGGCCTCGACCTTGCCGCACGCCGCGGCGGCCTTGCCGAGACAGCCGGCATCGCCGCCCTTCTGCGCGCAGGTGAACGCCTTCAGGAGGCAACCGCCGAGGGCGGCCACACGTCCGAGCGCGAGCTTGGCGGCGCTCTTGCCGAGCGCCTTCTGGCACTTGAATGCGGCCGTTCCGGGGTCGCCGGCGAGACCGTCACCGCCGCCGTTCGCCGGCGCGACGCAGTCGGAGTCGTCCCGGTCGATCGCGCCGTCGAAATCGTTGTCGATGCAGTCGGTGCACGAGCCCGCTTCCGGTGCCGGCGTGCGCGCGGCGGTCGGCGTCGGCGTGCGCGTCGGCGTCGCTGTCACGCCGACGCCCCCCGTCGCGGTCGCGGTCGCGACCGGTACCGGCGCGCTCATCAGATACCGGGTGAGCGCGAACGAGCACTGTCCAGTCATGCAGACCCGCCCGGCAGCGACGAGCTTGCCGTCGGGCTGGAGCGCCAGCGCGTTCAGCTCGGCGCTCGTGCCGCTTCCGAAGCCCGTGAGGACGAGGCCCGGCACGACGTTGCCGAAGCTGAGATCGAACTCGCCGTCGACGGTGTAGCGAATCAAGAAGAACGCCGACGGACCGATGCCGGGGTCGATGTCTTCGGGTCCCGCGACCGTCCCGCCGACGATGACGTTACCTTGCGGATCGACGACGACCGCGCTCGCGGTGAACGCGAGCTCCCCGTTCGGATCGCCGACCACCTGGAAGCCGCTGTCGTGGAGGCCGAACGTCTGGTCGAGCGCGCCGTCGTCCGTGAAGCGCGCGGCGACGAGCGCGAGCGGCGCCAACGGGCACGACCCGGAGCCCGTTCGACCGACCACGATGTACGCGCCGCTCGGCTGGCGGGCGATCCCGGTCGCGGTCGTGCAGCCGTTCTGCACGGCGAGCGTCACGCCGTTCGTTCCGAACTCGGAGTCGAGCACGCCGCCGGCGGTGAAACGCGCGATTCCGAATCCGGCCTGCGTTCCGTCGCCGTTCACGGGAACGACGAGCGTGCCGTCGCCGTTGCGAACGAGGCCGCGACAACTGCCGAGGCTCGTCACGACCACGCCGGTCGGCGTTGGTCCCGGACCGAACGTCGTGTCGAGCGCCAGGTTGCTGGCGAAGCGCGCGAGGGTGCACTTGTCGCCGGCGACGCCGCCTTCGCCGACGAGCAGCGTCTTCTGACCCGGTAGGGGAGCGAGGCCGAAGGCGCGAAACGTGGTGGCGGACGATGCCGCGCCCTGGTCGAAGCTGCCGCCGTCAGCGGCGAAGCGCGCGAGCACGAAGCTGTTCGCGCCGGCGGCGCCCAGGATCTCGTGGTCCCCGAGCTCGAGCAGCGCGCGCACCGAGCCTGCGGGCGCCGAGAACAAAGCGGCGCCGAGCACTCCGCCGTCGCCGAACCCGTCGTCGAGCGTGCCGTCGTCGTCGTACCGGACGAGGATCGAGTTGGTGTTGTTGGTGCCGCCGAGCACGATCTTGTCGTTTGCCTGGACGAGCAGCGCGTCAGCGGTGCCCTGCCCGGGCACGAGGGTCGTGACCTTGCCGGTGTGATCGGGCCCGAAGCTCGTATCGAGCGTTCCCGAGGCCGACCAGACGGGCGGCGCGGTCATCAAGAGGAGGAGCGCGATGCGCGAGCCGGCGGCCACCAGGCGAACGCCCGCGAACTCATGGGCTGGTGCGCCGCCGGGGTGCCCGCGCCGCGCATCTTCGCGACCTGTCTCCATCCCGCGCGTCGCCGTCGCGCTCGCTTCGCTCGCGGCGCGGCGGGTGACGGGCAAGGTCGTCCTCGTCCTGTAGCGGGCGTCGCGACGCCGGGCTTCCGGAGCCGCGCCGGGTTCGCTCCCGCTACGGTGTCCCCGTTCCGAAGGGCGCGCACTCGTCCGGCAGGATCTGGAAGCGCGTGCGCATCACCGAGCGGCAGGGGGTTCCGTCGTCGAGGAAGAGGGTGAAGCCCGTTCCGGACTCCTCGAGGATGCACTTGAAGGCGCCGCCGGTCCCCCACGTGAGGAGGCAGGTCGGCGGACGGTGCAGCTCTTGATTGACGAGGGCGAGCTGCTCCATCTTGCCGGTGAGCTCGCGGACGTCCTTTCCGAGCGCGAAGGTGTCGAGCAGGAGCTCGACGGAGAGCATCACCGGCTGGACTCCTTTCGGCGTCACCGCGACGGTTCGGAGATCCATCGCGCCGTCGATCAGGTCGCCGACCTCCGATTCGATCCGCACCGGGACGACGTCCTTCGACTTCTTCGCCTTCGGGAGCTTGGGACAACCGGCGGCCTCGGCTGCTGCCGGCGCCAGTCCGAGCGCGCTCGCAGCCACACCGGCGGCGGCGAGCGTACGAAAGAAGTCACGCCGATCGAGGCGCATGTCGCCTGCATCCATGGAAGATCCTCCGTAGAGGGCGGTCATACACCCAGGACAGACGAAGATGTCAAGGAGAACGTGCGCCATGACGTCACGCGTCAAGTAGCGTGCGTCACGCCCGCACGCAGCGGTAGCCGACGTCCTGGCCACAGCCGCACGCGGGCCCGAACTGGAAGCCCGCGGCCTGGAGCGCGGCGGCGAGGCTCGAGTCGTGACTCGCCCGCAGCACCGTGAGGACGAAGACGCCGCCCGGGGCGAGCACGCGCCCGATCTCCGCGAGCGTCCGGCGCTCGCTCTCCGGGTCGGAAACGATGCGAAGCGAGGTGAACGCGAGGACGGCGCCGAAGGCGGCGTCGCGAAAGGGCAGCACGTCGATCTCGCCCTCTGCCGCGGCGAGGCCGCGCGCCCGCGCGCGTGCGAGCATGGCACGAGAGAAGTCGAGGCCGACGAGGGCGTGCGGGTCGTGGCCGCGCTCCGCGAGATAGGCCGCGAGAAGGCCCGTGCCGCAGCCGAGATCCAGCCACGGCGCGCGACCGAGCGGGACGCCGCCGGCGAGCATGACGGCGAACTTCTCCCGCTGGACGTCGCGGAACCGGACGTCGTACGTCTCGGCGCTGCGTTCGTAGCTCCGGCGGAGCGTGGCGCGGTCGAGGAGAGACGTCACGACCGTTCCAGGATACGCGAGCGGCCGAACGCCGGAAACACGCTACGGACGTCGTGCTGGACCGACGTTGCGAGATCTCGACCGCGAAGCGATTCGGCGAAGGCGAGAAATCCTCCGCGCCGAGAGCTCGGAGGGCCCTGCGTTCCCTCGCTCGCAGCCTAGGAGTCTGCGCCACGGATCGCTTTCGGCTGCGAATCGCGATCCATCCGCGATCGACGGCGTCGCGCGACCCTCGGCGTATCGCACAGATACGCGGTCGGGTCGCGCTCCTTGCGCTCGCGGCGGCTCACGGTTCTCGCTCGAAACCGA
>JADLHM010000122.1 GCA_020848745.1 Deltaproteobacteria bacterium
GCGATCGCGAGCTCCAGCGCCCCGTAGACGAGCAGCGGGCGGTCCAGACGGATCGCCACCCGCGAGGCCGCGGCCGCGCCGAGCGCGAGCCCGCCCATGTAGGCCGCGAGCACGGTCGCGACCGCGAGGTCCGCCGTGCCGAACACGAACGAGAATTGCCGCGTCCAGACGGTCTGGTAGAGCAGCGCCGCGAACCCGGAGAGAAAGAAGCAGGCGAGCGTGAGGGCGTAGACGGGGTCCAGCGCGCGCGGCGCCTCGTCGCGACTCACGGCGGCACGGCATATACCGAGCGGCGGAACCGCGGAAGCGCGCGTTCGCGCCGCATGCGGTCCCACGTTAAGAGTCCGTTCGCACAATGGCACCGAGCGAGGCGAACGACACGATGCCGTCCATCCGCAGCGTCACCGTGTATGCCGCCTCCGCACCCGAGGCGCCCGCTCGTCTCCGCGCGGTCGCGCGCGCGCTCGGCGCCGGCATCGCGGCGCGCGGCTGGCTCCTGGTGTACGGCGGCGCGCGGATCGGGCTCATGGGCGAAGTGGCGGACGCCGCGCTCGCCGGCGGCGGGCGGGTGGAAGGCGTCATCCTCGACACCTTCGCGCGGGTCGCCCACGATCGCCTCCACGCGCTCGACACGGTCGGCGACATGCGAAGCCGCAAGGCCGCCCTCGCCCATCGCGGCGACGCCTTCGTCACCCTGCCCGGCGGCTTCGGCACGCTCGAGGAGCTCTCGGAGATCCTGGTCGAGCGCCAGCTCGGCTTCCACGCGAAGCCGCTCGTGCTGGTGAACGTCGACGGCTTCTGGGACCCGCTACTCGCGCTCGTCGACCGGCAGATCGCCGCCGGACTCGTGCGGCCGGCGTATCGCGAGCTCCTGACGGTGGTAGCGGACGCGCGGGCCGCCCTTGCCGCGCTCGACGCGGCGGCCGCGCGCCCCGTGACGGGAGTCGCGCCCGATCTCGGCAAGCTCGAGGGTCGGGGCTAAGCAGCCGACCCGGCCCGTCGGCCGTTCCCCGACGCCGCGCCGCGCTTGTCGCCCTCGGCCCGTGGGATAGTATCCGCCGCCGATCCGGCGCGGCCGCGCCGGCATTCCCAGAGGAGGTCCCACGTGTACAAGATCGCAATCATTCCCGGTGACGGCACCGGCCCGGAGGTCACGGCCGAGGCCGTGAAGGTGCTCGCCGCGGCGGCCAAACGCTCGGGCTTCACGTACGAGACGACGCAGTTCGACTTCGGAGGCGACCGTTACCTTCGCACGAACGAGGTGCTTCCCGAGAGCGCCGTCGGCGATCTCCGCGGCTTCGACGCGATCCTGCTCGGCGCGATCGGCCACCCGGACGTGAAGCCCGGGATCCTCGAGAAGGGGATCCTGCTGCGTCTGCGCTTCGAGCTCGACCTCTACGTCAACCTCCGCCCCGTGAAGCTCTACGAGGGCGTCGAGACGCCCCTCAAGGACAAGGGTCCCGCCGAAGTGGACTTCGTCGTCGTCCGGGAGAACACCGAAGGCCTCTACGCCGGCGCCGGCGGCACGCTGAAGCGCGGCACGCCCGACGAGGTGGCCGTGCAGGAGTCGATCAACACCCGTAAGGGCGTCGAGCGCTGCTTGCGCTACGCGTTCGACTACACCCGCAAGCGGAACCGCCGGAAGACGCTCACCCTCTGCGGCAAGACCAACGTGCTGACCTACGCCTTCGACCTCTGGGAGCGGGCGTTCAACGAGGTCGGGCAGACCGACTACCCGGACGTCAAGCGCGACTACGCGCACGTCGACGCGACGTGCATGTGGATGGTGAAGAACCCCGAGTGGTTCGACGTCATCGTCACCGACAACATGTTCGGCGACATCATCACCGACCTCGGCGCGATGATTCAGGGCGGCATGGGCATCGCGGCCGGCGGCAACATCAACCCCGCGGCGGTGTCGATGTTCGAGCCGATCGGCGGCTCGGCGCCGAAGTACACCGGCCAGGGCGTCATCAATCCGATGGCCGCGATCGCGGCGGCGCAGATGCTGCTCGCCCACCTCGGCGAGACCGACGCCGCGACCCGCGTCGACGTGGCGATCGCACACGTCGTCGCGAAGAAGCTGAAGTCGATGCAGGCGGGGAAGATGGGGTACTCGACGTCGCAGGTGGGCGATCTGGTCGCGGACGCCGTCGCGTCACTCTGACCCTGGTTCTCCGCCGCCGGAGCGTCGCCGGATGCGGCTCTCCGGCGGCGGGCGTCCTCCTCCTACCGGGTGACGAGCACCTACGACTCCCCAGGCCGCTTCGCGACCCCTATACTCGCAGCGTGTCGCTGTTCGAGCCGCTTTTCGAGGCCAGCAAGCCCGAAAGCCGTCGGATGGGTGACGCGCCTTCCCCGACCGCACCCGGCGCCGACGACTGGGGATGCGGATGGGAATCGCACCGCCGCCGCCAACTGACGTCGGCGCTTGCGGCGACACCCGCCGACCGCTTGCGGTGGCTCGAAGAGATGATCGCGCTGGCTCATCTCTCCGGAGCACTGCCACGGCCGCGTTCCGACACGGATTCCTCACGGCCCCGCAAATCGTAGTCTTGCGGGAACGGAAGTGGAGCCGAAGGGAATCGAACCCTCGACCTCTTGAATGCCATTCAAGCGCTCTCCCAACTGAGCTACGGCCCCACGCGGCAGGTCGACAAGAGGAAGCGAGTCTCTAGCCGGAAATCCGCTCGGCGACAAGGCGGAGCCAGAAACACGCGGGCCCCGGGAGGACGCATGCTTCCCGGGGCCCACGGCTGGCTCGTCGAGAGGGTGCGGATCTCGCGACCCGCGCCCCCGGTGCGTAGCGCTACGGCGCGCCAGCCGCCGTCCCGCGGATCGTCACGCGGCCCGGACCGGGAAGGCCCGCCACGTTGTTCACCGCCGAGGCACCAGTCGGCCCGACGCAGAAGACCGCGCCGAGCGTCGGCTGCGCCACGTCGTTCATCGGCGCGTCGGCCATGCCGACGGCCACGAGCGTGTCGGTGCCGTCCAGCGCCGAGGGCTGGAACGTCCCGCCGCCGGTCAGGAAGCACTTGCGCTGCGCGACCTGACAGCTGCCGCCACCGCCGCCACAGTCGACATCGCTGAGGCACCCGCGCTGCGCGTGGCCCGATGCCACGCTGCAGTTCTGATCGGTCGGGCCGTTGGGGCACTCGCCCTCCCCGTCCGCGTCGCCGTCGGTGCAGTCGAGCGCGGAGGTGCTGGTGTCGTCGAGGCAGGCCGCCGGCTTGGTCGGCTCGCCGGGACGCGCGCAGACACCGCCCGGACACTCGGAGTTGGCGTTGCACGCCGCGCCGTTGTTGGGACCTGAGAGGCAGCGCTTGCCGCCACACTGGGTCGCGCCGACCGCCACGCAATCGGCGTTGGTGAAGCACGGCGTCGCCGCGGCGTTGTTGCAGGTGTCGCAGAGGCACTTGTTCCCGGCCGCGTTGGTGCAGTTCGGGCTCGACGCCGTCAGCGTCCTCGCAACCGCCGCCGTCTGGTTGCTGAGGTCGATCGGCAGGGTCGCGATGATCGATGCGGGCGAGAGCGGGCAGTCGAGGCTCGTCGTGCCGAAGTCGGGGCGGTTCGCCACCGTACCGTTCCCGTCGCAGGGCAGTCCGACGCGCGGACCGGCGTCGCACGTGCCGC
>JADLHM010000123.1 GCA_020848745.1 Deltaproteobacteria bacterium
CGTCGAATGCCCGGCTGGCCCTGGTCGTACACTTGGCGTCGAGTACGCGCCCCTTGCCGACGGCCGTGGCGTGACACCCGAGGTCGGCGAGGACGCGCTTCCCCGTGGCGGCGAGCTTCGCGGCGGAACATTTCGCGGCCGAGGCCGATGCCGGGACGGTGAGGATCGCGAGCAGGGTCGCGGCGAGTGCGAGTGTGACGCGCATCGTTAGAGAGCCCCTTTCGACCATGCCGTGCCGTGCACCGGTGGCGCTGGCGGTGGCCATGCGAGGGGGGCGTTCAGAAGCAATGAACGGATGTTCATCGTGCCCGCGATGGAATCTTGCGTGGACGGCCGTTAGCCTCGCCGGTACGATGCCGCCTCGCCGTTCCAACGCCGTGCTCCCGGCGCGGTTCGAACCCCAGCTCGCCACCCTGGTGAAGACCGCACCGGAAGGCGACGGGTGGCTCCACGAGATCAAGTTCGACGGCTACCGCATCGGCGCCCGGGTCGCGGACGGCGCGGTCACGCTCTTCACGCGTGCCGGCAACGACTGGACGACGAGCTTTCCGGAGGTCCGCGCGGCGGTCGCCGCCCTGCCGGCCGGGTGCACGCTCCTCGACGGCGAGGTCGCGGCCGTGCTCGCCGACGGCCGGACGAGCTTCCAAGCACTGCAGCGGTGGTTCTCGGGCGGGAACGCGACGCTGGTCTACTACGTCTTCGACCTCCTCCACCTCGACGGCGAGGACGTGGCGCGCCTGCCGCTCGACGAGCGCAAGGCCCGGCTCGAACGCTTGCTGCGGAGGCTCCCCGCCGACTCGCTGATCCGCTACTCGGCCCACGTCGTCGGCGGCGGGCGGCGCTTCCTCGCGGCCGCTTGCGAACGCGGGCTCGAAGGGATCGTCTCGAAGCGGCGCGACCGTCCCTACGAGGCGGGACGCAAGGGGGGATGGACGAAGAGCAAGTGCCTCCACCGGCAGGAGCTCGTGATCGGCGGCTTCACCGATCCCGAGGGCCAGCGGGGCGGGATCGGCGCGCTCCTCCTCGGGGTGTACGACGGCGCCGGCGCGCTGCGCTTCGCAGGCAAGGTCGGGACGGGCTTCTCGCAGAAGGGCGCCGCGGATCTGCGGGCGCGGCTCGACCGCCTCGAGCGCTCGACTGCGCCCTTCGCCGAGGCTCCGCCCGAGGCCCGGCGCTGGCGCCCGCACTGGGTCGAGCCGGCGCTCGTTGCCGAGGTGGCGTTTGCGGAGTGGACCGACGACGGCCGCCTCCGCCAGGCCTCGTTCCAGGGGCTCCGCACCGACAAGGCGGCCCGCGAGGTGATGCGCGAAGAGCCGGCGGCGGATGATGCCGAGGTGACGGCGAAGCGGCCGCCGCGCCGGACGCGCAGCACGGCGCTGGTGGCGAGCGCCACGGTCGGGACGCCCGTCAAAGGGACGGTGGTCGTGGAGGGCGTTCGCCTGACGCATCCCGAGCGCGTGCTCTACCCCGATCTCCCGCTCACCAAGCTCGAGCTGGCGCGCTTCTACGGCGCCATCGCCGACTGGGTCCTGCCGCACGTCGTCGGCCGGCCGCTCAGCCTGCTGCGCTGCCCAACCGGGCTCGGCAGCTGCTTCTACGTGAAGCACGCGACCACCGCCGATCCCGGCGTGCTGCGCCGCATCCCGATCCGCGAGAAGGACGAGAGGCGCGAGTATGCCGTCGTCGACGACCTGGCGGGGCTCATGGCGCTCGTGCAGATGAGCATCCTCGAGATCCACACCTGGAACGCCCGCGCCGACGATCTGGAGCGGCCGGATCGGGTCATCATCGACCTCGATCCGGGGCCCGACGTGGGGTGGCCGCGCGTGCTCGACGCCGCCGAGCTCGTCCGGGTCGCCTTCGAGACCCTGGGTCTCCGGAGCTTCGTGAAGACGACGGGCGGGAAGGGGCTCCATGTCGTCGTGCCGTTCACGCCCGAGCGCGACTGGGAAACGTGTCTCGGCTTCGCGCGCGGCGTTTCGGAGGCGATCGTGCGGCAGGATCCGAAGGCCTACACGACCACGATGACGAAGCGCGGCCGGGAGAAGAAGATCCTGCTCGACTACTACCGCAACCATCGCGGTGCGACCGCGATCGCGGCGTTTTCGACGCGCGCGCGCGCAGGTGCGCCGGTCGCGGTCCCGCTCGCGTGGGACGAGCTCTCGCCGAAGCTCCGCTCGGATCACTTCACGGTGCGGAACGTCACGGCCCGCCTCCGCCGCTTGAAGCACGACCCCTGGCGTGAATACTGGACCGTCCGGCAGCGCATCAGCGCCAAGGCGCTCGCGGCAGTGACGGCACGCTGAGGGGCACGCCATGAAGATCGCGACCTGGAACGTCAACGGCATTCGCGCCCGCGAGGCGCAGGCGCTCGACTGGGTGGCGCGCGAGGCCCCGGACGTCGTCTGCCTGCAGGAGATCAAGGCCAAGCCCGAGCAAGTGCCCGAGGCGCTCTGCAACCTCGGCGGCTACTGGTGCTACTGGCACGGCGCCGGCGGCTATTCCGGGGTGGGCTTGCACCTCGCCAGGGCACGCTTCCCCGAGGCGCCCACGTTCAGCCACCCCGAGTTCGACCACGAGACGCGCATCGTGCAGGCCGCCGTCGGCGACGTCGTGTTCGCCTCGGTCTACGTGCCGAACGGCGGCAAGGACTACGCCGCCAAGATCCGCTTCCTCAC
>JADLHM010000124.1 GCA_020848745.1 Deltaproteobacteria bacterium
CGTCGAATGCCCGGCTGGCCCTGGTCGTACACTTGGCGTCGAGTACGCGCCCCTTGCCGACGGCCGTGGCGTGACACCCGAGGTCGGCGAGGACGCGCTTCCCCGTGGCGGCGAGCTTCGCGGCGGAGCATTTCGCGGCCGAGGCCGGTGCCGGGACGGTGAGGATCGCGAGCAGCATCGCGGCGGGTGCGAGTATGACGCGCATCGTTGGAGAGCCCATTTCGACCATGCGGCGTCGTGCACCGATGGCGCTGGCGGTGGCCATGCGAGGGGGGCGTTCAGAAGCAATGAACGGATGTTCATCGAGCCCGCGATGGAATCTTGCGTGGACGGCCGTTAGCCTCGCCGGTACGATGCCGCCTCGCCGTTCCAAGGCCGTGCTCCCGGCGCGGTTCGAACCCCAGCTCGCCACCCTGGTGAAGACCGCACCGGAAGGCGACGGGTGGCTCCACGAGATCAAGTTCGACGGCTACCGCATCGGCGCCCGGGTCGCGGACGGTGCGGTCACGCTCTTCACCCGCGCCGGCAACGACTGGACGACGAGCTTCGCGGAGGTACGCGGCGCAGTCGCGGCGTTGCCGGTCCGGCGCGCGCTCCTCGACGGCGAGGTCGCGGCCGTGCTCGCCGACGGGCGGACGAGCTTCCAGGCGCTCCAGCGATGGTTCTCGGGCGGACGGGCGACGCTCGTCTACTACGTCTTCGACCTCCTCCATCTCGACGGCGATGACGTGGCGCGCCTGCCGCTCGACGAGCGCAAGGCCCGGCTCGAAGGCGTGCTGCGCGGGCTCCCCGCCGACTCGCTGATACGCTATTCGGCCCATGTCGTCGGCGGTGGGCGGCGCTTCCTCGCGGCCGCCTGCGCGCGCGGGCTCGAAGGGATCGTCTCGAAGCGGCGCGACCGACCCTACGAGCCGGGACGGCGAGGCGGCTGGACCAAGAGCAAGTGCCTCCAGCGCCAGGAGCTCGTGATCGGCGGCTTCACCGATCCCGAGGGACAGCGGGGCGGGATCGGCGCGCTCCTCCTCGGGGTGTACGACGCGGCGGGGGCGCTGCGCTTCGCGGGCAAGGTCGGGACGGGCTTCTCGCGGAAGGGCGCCGACGAGCTGCGGGCGCAGCTCGACCGACTCGAGCGTTCGACCGCACCCTTCGTCGAGGTCCCGCGCGAAGCCCGTCGCTGGCGTACGCACTGGGTCGCGCCGACGCTCGTCGCCGAGGTGGCGTTCTCGGAGTGGACCGACGACGGCCGGCTCCGCCAGGCCTCGTTCCAGGGACTCCGCGCCGACAAGCCGGCCCGGGAGGTGGTGCGCGAACGACCCTTGGCGGAGGATGGCGGCGTGACGGCGAAGGGTCCGCCGCGCCGGACGCGCGGTACGGCGCGGGTGACGGCGGAAAAGGTCGCGGCGCATCCAAAAGGAACGGCGGTCGTGGAAGGTGTCCGTCTCACCCATCCCGGGCGCGTTCTCTATCCCGACCTCCCGCTCACCAAGCTCGACCTCGCGCGCTTCTACGAATCGATCGCCGATTGGGTCCTGCCGCACGTCGTCGGGCGGCCGCTCAGCCTGCTGCGCTGCCCCACCGGTCTCGGGAGCTGCTTCTACGTGAAGCACGCGGCCACCGCCGATCCCGGCGTGCTGCGCCGCATCCCGATCCGCGAGAAGGGCGCGATGCGCGAGTACGCCGTCGTCGACGACCTCGCGGGCCTCATGGCGCTCGTGCAGATGAGCATCCTCGAGATCCACACCTGGAACGCCCGCGCCGACGACCTGGAACACCCGGACCGCGTCATCATCGACCTCGATCCGGGCCCCGACGTGGCGTGGCCGCGCGTGCTCGGGGCCGCCGAGCTCGTGCGGGTCGCGTTCGAGGCGCTCGGTCTCCGGAGCTTCGTGAAGACGACGGGCGGGAAGGGACTCCACGTCGTCGCGCCGTTCCGGCCCGCGCGCGACTGGGAAACGTGCCTCGCCTTCGTGCGTGGCGTCTCGGAGGCGATCGTGCGCGAGGACCCGAAGACCTACACGACGACGCTGACGAAGCGCGGGCGCGAGAAGAAGATCCTGCTCGACTACTACCGCAACCACCGGGGCGCGACTGCGATCGCGGCGTATTCGACGCGGGCGCGCACGGGCGCGCCGGTGGCGGTGCCGCTCGCGTGGGACGAGCTCTCCCCGCGCCTCCGTTCGGACCACTTCACCGTCCGGAACCTCGCCGCCCGCCTGCGCCGCTTGAAGGACGACCCGTGGCGTGAATACTGGACCGTCCGCCAGCGCATCAGCGCCAGGGCGCTCGCGGCGGTCACGGGACGGTAAGGAGCACGCCATGAAGGTCGCGACCTGGAACGTGAACGGCATCCGCGCCCGCGAGGCGCAGGCCCTCGACTGGCTCGCGCGCGAGGCGCCCGACGTCGTCTGCCTGCAGGAGATCAAGGCGAAGCCCGAGCAGGTACCCGCGACGCTCGGCAACCTCGGCGGCTACTGGTGCTACTGGCACGGCGCCGGCGGCTATTCCGGGGTGGGCCTGCACCTCGCCAGGGCACGCTTCCCCGAGGCGCCCGCGTTCAGCCACCCCGAGTTCGACCACGAGACGCGCATCGTGCAGGCCGCCGTCGGCGACGTCGTGTTCGCCTCGGTCTACGTGCCGAACGGCGGCAAGGACTACGCCGCCAAGATCCGCTTCCTCAC
>JADLHM010000125.1 GCA_020848745.1 Deltaproteobacteria bacterium
AGCGCCGGGCCGCTTCCGGCGCAACATGCCGGACCCCATCCCCGTGGCCGTCCTTGCCCGCCTGGCCGTAGACGGCCGCTACCAAGGTGAGGGGATCGGCCGCGCGCTCTTTCGCGATGCCGCACTCAGGGTCGTGAACGCCGCCGATGCTATCGGTATCCGCGGTATCGTCGTTCATGCCATCTCGGAGGACGCCAAGCGTTTCTATCAAGCGCTCGGCTTCGACCCGAGCCCGCGCGAGCCCATGATGCTGCTCGTAACGCTCGCAGACGTACGCGCCGTTCTGCGGAAAGCCGCCGACTGACACTACAGGCTGCTCGGGTCTCGTTTGAGAGCGCTTGTAGCACGGCTACGGGGCTGTAGCGTCGTGAGGCCGGGAGTTCTGAGACTGCGATGATGAGAGATCAGATCGAGGCGTACGTCGCCGAGGCCGAGAACGAGTACCGCGGGGTCGCCCCGGTCGTCGAGTTGCGGGTCCGGAGCCCGATGATAGAAAAGCGCCGCCCACCGTTGCGAGCCGACTCGAGAGGAGACCCACGATGAGCGCCGACGCTACCGCGACCCTGCTTGCCGCCCTCGACCGCGCCCTCGAAACCGTCGTCGCCAAAGGCACCGCGCGGACGAACCAGGGCAAGGACATCGACGCGCACCAGCCGCAGGCCGAACGTGTCGCGTACTTCGCGACCGAGGTCCGCGCCGCGAAGTGTCTCGCCGAATATGCGGCCGGGGAGGGCAGTGCCGAACCGCACATCGACGACATGGCACTCCTCTTCGCGGCTGAGATTGCGAGCAAGGCCGCGGGCCAGCTCGATGCGCACGCCGACGATCTCGGCATCAATCCCGGCTTCATCGACGAAACGCTCGCGACGCCTGTCGTGCGCGCTGCGATCCGCGCCGGCATGGCCGACGCGCGCGTCACGGCGATCGGCCGCCGCCAGCTCGAGATCCGCGGTGTCAACAACAGCCCGGCCGACGAGCTCTCCGCGATGACCCGCGACGCCGTCCGCCAGTTCGCGACCACCGAGGTCGCGCCGCTCGCCGAGCACATCCACCGCCACGACGACCTCGTGCCCGACGCGCTCATCGGCAAGATGGCCGAGCTCGGCTACTTCGGCATGGCCGTGCCCGAGGCGTACGGCGGTGGCGGCATGGGGAACCTCGCGATGATCATCACGACCGAGGAGCTCTCGGCCGTGTCGCTCGCCGCCGCCGGCAGCTTGATCACGCGTCCCGAGATCCTCACCAAGGCGCTCGTGAAGGGCGGCACCGACCGCCAGAAGGCGCACTGGCTGCCCCCCATCGCCGCCGGCAAGATCATGGTCGGCGTCTCGGTGACGGAGCCCGACATCGGTTCCGACGTCGCGTCGATCACCTGCCGCGCCGAGCCCGTCGAGCGCGGCGGCGCGAAGGGCTGGGTGGTGAACGGCGCGAAGGCGTGGTGCACCTTCGCCGGCCGCGCCAACGTGCTGGCACTCCTCGCGCGCACCGACCCCGATCCGAAGCTCGGCGCCAAGGGCCTCTCGCTCTTCATCGTGCCCAAGGACGTGTTTCCCGGCCACGCCTTCGAGATGCGCCAGCCGACCGGCGGTTCGCTCACCGGCAAGGCCGACGCGACGCCCGGCTACCGCGGCATGCACTCCTACACCCTCATGTTCGACAACTTCTTCGTGCCCGCCGAGAACCTGGTCGGCGAGGAGGGCGGCGTCGGCAAGGGCTTCTATCTGCAGATGGCGGGCTTCGCGGCCGGCCGCCTCCAGACCGGCGGCCGCGCGACCGGTCTCGCGCAGGCGGCGCTGCAGCGTACCTGCGAGTACGCGAACGACCGCAAGCAGTTCGGGAAGCCGATCGGCCAGTACGGCCTCACGCAGTACAAGCTCGGTCGCATGGCGACGCACATCGCGGCCGCCCGCCAGCTCACGTACACGGCGGCGCGCATGATGGACGAGAACGAGTCGATCGCCCTCGAGCCCGCCATGGCGAAGCTCTTCTCCTCGGATGTCGCGGTGTGGGTGACGCAGGAGGGCCAGCAGCTGCACGGCGGCTGGGGCTACGCCGAGGAGTTCCCGATCTCGCGCTACGTCGTCGACGCGACGGTGCTGCCGATCTTCGAGGGCGTGAAGCCGATCCTCGAGCTCAAGGTGATCGCGCGGAACCTGCTCGGCTGAGCACGGTGTCGTCGTGATGCGACTCCCATTCGCCGGCGGGCGGGTGGGGGTCGCTCTTCGGCTCCTGGTTCCTGGAGCCCAGCCCTTACTGCCCGCCGGCGATTCTGCGCATCGGGGTCAAGGGAGCTGTCCGTCGCCTCAGGGCGACCCCCACCCACCCGGCGCCGGCCGCGCGTCGCACCGCACGCCGCCGCGCCCTGCCTCTGCTCGCCGCGCGCGGCTTCTTGTTCCTCGGCCTCTGCCTGGGCGCGCCGCGAGCGTTCGCGCCGCGGGGGTGGCGGGGCGTCTTGCGAGCGACAGACAGCTCGCTTGACCCCGCGCCATGGGGGTAGCGGCGGGCCCTGAGCGCTGGGCTCCAGCGGCCGGGAGCCGCAAGACGCCCCGCCACCCCCGCGAGACCAACCTTCGATCGCGGCGCGCCCTAGAGGTCGTTGCGGTCGAACACTTCGAGATCGACCGTGGTCGTGTTGTTCTCCGGGTTCTGCGCGTCGTCGACGTCGGGGTCGGTGTCGAGCGCGACCGCGTTCACGTCGAAGGTGCAGCGAAAGGGGATCTTGGTCGACACCGAGATGACGTTCTCGAGCTTCACGGTCGCGACGACGCTCGCCTTGATCTTGCCGCCGAGCGGGACGTTCGCGGTCGCCTGGAGGCCGGGGGCGCCCGCGTCGGCGTCGAGCTGCGTCACGGCGCCGCCGCCGCACGAATTGCCGCTGATCGTGAGCTCGTACGGGCGGCTGACGGGGGCGATCGGACCGAACTCGACATTCGACACCTCGAGCTTGATCGTCTTGCTGCTCGTGGCGTCGCCGGTTCCGATGTTGACCTTGGTCGCTTTGGCGACCTTGATCAGGAGGTCGGGACCCTCGGCGCGCGTCGACGCGATGCCGTCCGCACCGGAATCGACCACGGCCTGGTTCGCGGTGCAGGCGTTGCCGACGGGCACGAGCTGCACGTCGTCGCCGGCGCCGAAGTTGTTGGCGGTGGTGTCGGCGACGAGGTTCGGGCCGCAGAGCACGACGTCGGTGTTCGGCGCGGCCGTGCCGGCCGCGAGGAGCTGGACGTCGTCGCCGGCGGGCGCGAGTGTCTGGGCGACGCCGTCGGCGCCGGCGATCACGCACGGCGTGTTGGCCGGCGGAACGCCGATCGTGATGCCGCTCGGGTACGTGTCGTCGCCGCCGAGCGGGGTTTCGGGGATGCCGTTCGGCCCGGTGTCGACGACCACGCGGTTGGCGTTCTGGCAGGCGGCGCCGAGCGCGATCAGCTGGACGTCGTCGCCCGCGGCGACGCTCTCGACGATCTTGTTGGCCCCGCAGCGGATCTCGTTGCGATTCGGGGTCGCGCCGCCGACGGGGGCGGCCTGGATGTCGCCGGCCGCCGCGCTCGTATTGCAGAGGCCGTCGGCGCCGGTGTCGAAGACGATCGAGCTCTGCTGGCCGGTGCCGGGGGCGATCACCTGCTGGTCGGCGTGCAGCGGCGTCGCGGCAGAGAGGGCGACGAGCGCGTAGACGAGGGTGGAGCCGAGATGGCGCATGGAGACCTCCGGGCGCATGGCGTTGAGACCGCCGTACTCGACCGCGGGGCGTTGGCGCAACCGGATTCTACTTGCCTCCGCCGCGTTGCGCGCGTTACGACCGAGACGTCCCTGATCATGGAGGTTCCCATGCGAGTCGCGCGTGCCGTCGGGTCTCTCTGGTGTCGGTTCCTCCTCGCCGCCGCCGTCGTGCTCGCGTCGGCGCCGCGCACCGACGCGGGGTGCACGACGAGTCAGGACGCCGGGCTGGTCCGCAGGGCCCTCAACCAGGGTATGCGCTGCGCCGACAAGCGCCTGCGCTCCGGCCCGTTCGCGACCTGCAACGTGACGTCGCCGCCCGCATGCGCCGGGACGCTCGTCGCGGACGCGATCGCGATCGCCTACGGGGCGAACCACCCGCCGGCGGCGGCGGTCGTCGACCGCAGCGGACTCCGCGACCAGCTGCGCTGCCAGAAGAAGATCGGCACCGCCGCCGCGAGCTACGTCGGGTCGAAGCTCAAGGACCTCGCGAACGGCAAGGATCCGATCGAAGCCGAGGCGCGGGCCCGGAAGCAGCTCGACAAGCTGCCGACCTACTGCCTCGTCGACGTGCTCCAGGACCCGAGCACGATGCATGTGCCCTCGGTCGGACCGCAGTGCGCCGCCGCGGCGCCCGCGACGCCGGGCGCTCCGGCCGACGCGGCCGCGCTTCGCGATTGCCTCGGCACGCTGCTCGGCGTCTGGGTCGACCGCTACGGTCCGGATCCGCAGCCGCTGCGCCCGAACATCCTCTTCATCCTGACCGACGACCAGCGCTGGGACACGACGGGCCCGGTGCACTCGCCGAGCGGCTCGACCGACGTGATGGCGCGGACGCGCGCCGAGCTCGCCGCCGGCGGCGTCGCGCTCACGCAGGCGTTCATCACGACGCCGCTCTGTTGCCCGAGCCGGGCGAGCATCCTCTCCGGCCAGTACGCGCACCGGACGGGCGTCTACAAGAACGGCGGCAACAACGGCGGTGTCGACGACTTCGAGTTCTCCGCGCCGGGTGTGCCGGGCCTCTCGGCCGACGCGCTCCCCGTCTGGCTGCAGGGCGCCGGGTACCGCACGAGCCTGATCGGCAAGTACCTGAACGGCTACGGGCAGCTCTGGCAGAGCGGCGACCCGCCGTACGTCCCGCCGGGCTGGACCGAGTGGCGCGGCATGAAGAACGTCGCGTTCTACGACTACGTGATCGTCGAGCCCGACGGCCTGGGCGGCTACGGGGAGGTCTCGTACGGCAGCGCCGAGAGCGACTATTCGACCGACGTGCTGCGCGAGAAGGCCAAGGCCTTCATCAGCGCGAGCGTCGCGGCCGGCGAGCCCTTCTTCCTCTATCTCGCGTTCAAGGCGCCCCACCTGCCGCAGATCCCCGCGCCGCGCCACGACGGACTCTTCCAGAGCGTCGCGCCGTGGCGCCCGCCGAGTTGGAACGAGGCCGACGTCTCGGACAAGCCGACCTGGCTCCAGGGCGAGCCGCTGCAGGACGCCGCCGAGCTCGACCAGATCCGCATCGATCAGCTCGAGATGCTCCAGGCGGTCGACGAGGCGATCGGCGGCAACCCGAGCTTCGGCATCACCGGGATCATGGAGCATCTGCGGAACCTCGGCGTCGCCGACGACACGCTCGTCGTGTTCTTGGGCGACAACGGGTGGCTCTGGGGCGAGCACCGCCTGCGCGGCAAGAATCAGCCCTACGAGGAATCGATCCGGTCGCCGATGCTCGTGCGCTATCCGAAGCTCGCGCCGCTGCCGCGCGTCGAGACGCGCTTCGCGCTCAACGTCGACCTGGCCCCGACCTTCGCCGAGCTCGCGGGCGTCGGCGTGCCGATCGCGCAGGACGGTGCGAGCCTCGTACGAATCCTCGACGGCACGCAGGCCGCGGGCACCTGGCGCGCCGACGTCCTCGCCGAGGCGTGGCCGGGAAGCCATCCGTGGGCGCTCGTCCGCGAGGCGCAATGGAAGTACATCGAGATCCCGCTCACACCGGGTGATCCGGCGACCGCGTTCGAGCGCGAGCTCTACGACCTCGACGCCGATCCGTACGAGCTCGCGAACGTCGCGGACGACGTTCAGAACGCGGCGCGCGCCGCGGCGATGGCGATGCGTCTCCGCGAGCTCCGTCCGAACTGGCCCGTAGACTCGGATCCGGAGGGCCCCGACCCGGCCGAGGACGAGTAGGCGAGGTGGATCATTCCCAGGTCGCCGAGAAGCAGGAGCGGGGCGATGAGGCCCCGGCTCATGGAATGACGCCTTTCTCTTTGAGCGTGCCGATCGCCTCCCAGTCGTGGCCCAGCTCGAGCAGGATCTCCTCGGTGTGCTGGCCGCACTCGGGCGAGACGCCGCCGGGCGCCCATGGGGTGCCGGAGAAGTCGATCGGCGTCGCCACCATGCGCGCGGTGCCGCCCTCGGCGACGGGCACGTCGACCCAGCAGCCGGCCGCCTCGGCCTGCGGGTCGGCGATCACCTCGGTGGTTGTCTGTACCGGGGCCCACCACATGCCGGCGCGATCGAAGGCCTCGCCCCATTCGGCGAGCGTGCGGGTGGCGAAGAGAGCGTCCAGCAGGCCGATAAGCTCGGCGACGTTCTCGCGCCGCGCCCGCATGGTGGCGAAGCGGGGGTCTTCGAGCCACTCGGGTCGCTCGATGGCGCGCACCAGATCGGGCCAGTGCCGCTGGCCCTGCAGGCCGAGCAGCCAGAACCACTTCTCGTCCCCGGCGCGGTAGGCGCTGATCACCGGGTTGGGCGTTGCCTCGCGCGTCATCGGCGTGGCCTCGATGCCGAGGCGGAGCGCCGCGTTGGTGTCCCAGCCGAGCACGTAGACGCCGACGCGCAGGAGGGACGTGCTGACGAGCTGCCCGCGCCCGCTGCGCGCCCGCGCCAGCAGGGCCGCCGAGACGCCGCCGGCGAGCATCATGCCGGCGGTGTGATCGCCCATGGCGCCGCGTTGGAAGGGCGGGGGGGCGTCCGGCGTGGTGAGTGCGGCGGCGATACCGGCGCGCGACCAGAAGGCGCCGATGTCGTACGACGGGCGATCGGCGTCCGGCCCGTGCTGGCCGTAGCCGGTGACCAGCCCGTAGACGAGGCGCGGGTAACGCGCCGACAGGCCGGGCCAGTCGAGACCGAGCCGCGCCAGAGCGGCGGGACGCATGTTCGTCAGGAAGACGTCGGCGCGCGCGAGCAGCTGATGCGCGATGCGCCTGCCGTCCTCGCTGCCGAGATCGAGCGCGATGCTGCGCTTGCCGCGGTTGTCGAGCTCGAAGGGCGGGTTGGCGGGCAGCTCGACGCCGGCGACCGTCAGGTACAAGCCGCGGAAGGGGTCGCCGTCGTGGGGTTCGATCTTCACCACGTGCGCGCCCCAGTCGGCGAGCACCGCACCGGCCGACGGCCCTGCGACCCACAAGCCGAGATCGACGACCGTGACGCCTTCCAGGGGACCGGGCATGGCTCACCTCCTCAAGGCGCGACGGGCGCGTCGCCGCGCAGGAAGAATTTGCCGGTCGAGCGTGCCAGCCGCTCGCCGTCGCGGCGGATCTCCGCTTCGACCACCCAGTAGCGCGGGTGCGATCGATCGGTCACGACGGCGCTCGTCTCGAGCGGCGTCTCCACCGGCACCGGGCGCTCGTAGCGGACCGCCAGCTCGCCGGTGACGACCCGGCGATCGGCGGTGAAGAAGACGGCGGCGCAGGACATCTCGTCCAGTACGGCGGCGACGATGCCACCGTGCGCGATGCCGGGTGCGCCGTGGAAGCGGTCGCCGATGACGTGCCGGGACTCGATGCGCTCGCCGCGGCGGCGAAACCGGAGCCGGAGTCCGACCGGGTTCGCCGGCGAGCAGCCGAAGCAGCCGCCGTCTTCGGGAAAGGTCGCCTCGACGTCGTCGGGAAGCGGCACAGTCGAGGCTATGCCTCGGAGCCTCCGCCCGAGGCAACCCCGGGGAACCCGAGCGCCGCCCGGGCGCAGTGCGACCATGGACGCTCGTGCGACGGGCGGGCGGCGCACCCGCATCGTCGCTGGCTCACCCGCGGCCTCCGTGACGACCCCAAGCCGTGCCGGGGCGCGATGCTCGCACGCGCGCCATCGTGTTCTCGAGCACGAGATACGCGGCCGGCACGACGAAGACCGTGAGCGCCGTGGAGAACACCACGCCGCCCGCGACGGCGATGCCGAGCGGGGCGCGCAGCTCGCCGCCTGCACCCGAGCCGATCGCGATCGGGAGGATGCCGACGACGGTCGAGATGGCGGTCATGAGAATCGGACGGAAGCGGGTGACCGAGGCCTCGAACGTGGCGGTCGCGAGATCGCGGCCCTGCTCGCGCAGCTGATTGGCGAACTCGACGATCAGGATCGAGTTCTTGGTGACGAGCCCGATCAGCATGACGAGGCCGATCTGGCTGAAGAGGTTCAGCGTGGCGCCGGTCAGCCAGAGCGTGGCGAGGGCGCCCGTGAACGACAGCGCGACCGCGATCATCAAGACGGCCGGGTGCCAGACGCTCTCGAACTGCGCGGCGAGCACCAGGTAGATGATGACGATCGCGAGGAGATATGCGAAGGCGAGCGCGTTTCCCGACTCGTAGAAGTCTTCCGACTCGCCCGAGAACGTGAGGCGGTAGCCCGCTGCGTCGCCCGTCACCTCGGTGGCGAGCGCCCTGATGCGATCGAGCGAGGCGCCGAGCGGGACGCCGGGGAGGAGCGACGCCGAGAGCGTCGCGGAGCGCAGACGATCGAAGTGGGGGAGGCCGCGCGGCGCGGTCGACTCGCGCACCCGCACCACCGACTGGAGCGGGACGAGCTCGCCGTTCTTGCCGCGGACGTAGAGCTCGAGGAGCTCGCTCGGCCGACGCCGGAACGCCTCCTGGAGCTGCACCATGACCTTGTAGGTCTCACCCTCGAGCTTGAAGCGTGAGAGATCGAGGCCGCCGAGGAGGATCTGGAGCGTCGAGGCGATGGTGCGTACCGAGACCCCGAGGTCGGCGGCGCGATTGCGGTCGATGTCGACCACGACCTGCGGCTTGTTGAGGACGAGGTCGCTCCGGACGTTGACGACGCCGGGAATCTCGCCGGCCCGCCGCGTGATCTCGTTCGCGAACACCGCGAGCTGCTGGACGTCGGGACCCTGGAGGACGAGCGAGATCGGCGTGGCGTCGAAGCTCGTGCCGAGCGACGGCGGGCTCAGCGGGAACGCCAGCATTCCGGCGACGCGGTGCAGCCGCGGGTAGAGCGTGCCGATGACGGCCTCTTGCGAGAGCGCGCGCGCTTCCCAGGGATCCAGGGTGACGAACATGCCGCCCCGGTTGACGGCGCCGGGACCGGCGTTGGCGAAGGCGACCACCGAAAAGGCCTTGGCGACGTTCGGCGCCGACTGGACGATCGCCTCGACCTCGCGCTGGTAACGATCGGTCTCGAGGAGCGTGGTGCCTTCGGGGGCTTCGGTGATGACGAGGATGTTGCCGCGGTCGGCGTGCGGCACGAACTCGCGCGGCAGGACGTACAAGAGCCAGAGGCCGAGCGTGAACCAGGCGGCGCCGACGGCGAGGCAGACGCGGCGGCGATCGAGGGCGACGCCGAGGAGGCGGCGGTAGCCGGCGGTCAGGTGTTGCAGGGCCCGCTCGAGCCGGAGCTTGACGCCATGCTCGGCGCGGGCCGGGCGGACGAGCCGCGCGCACATCATGGGGGCGAGCGTGAGGGCGACGAAGCCGGAGATGGCGACGGCGGCGGCGACGGTGACGCCGAACTCGCGGAAGAGCCGGCCCGTCTGATCGGTGAGGAACGCGAGGGGAAGAAACACGGCGATCACCGAGACCGTGGTCGCGAGCACGGCGAACGAGATTTCCTGCATGCCCCGGTGTGCGGCCTCGCGCGGCGGCGTGCCCGACTCGACCCAGCGCGTGACGTTCTCGAGCACGACGATCGCGTCGTCGACGACCAGGCCGATCGCGAGCGTGAGCCCCATGAGCGTGAGCGTGTTGATCGAGAAGCCGAAGAGGTCGAGGAAGGCGAAGGTGCCGATCACCGAGACGGGAATCGCCACCGCGGGGACGAGGGTCGCGCGCAGGCTCCGCAGGAAGAGATAGATGACGGCGACCACGAGCAGGATGGCCTCGAAGATGGTGCGGGTGACGTCCGCGACCGAGCGGCGAATGAACGTCGATTGATCGTAGGCGACGTCGAGCATCACGTCGGCGGGCAGCTCGCGGCGGAGCGCCTCGACCTCGGCGAGGACCGCGTCCGCGACCGCGACCGTGTTCGCTTTCGATTGCCGAACGACGCCGAGCGCGACCGACGGCTTGCCGTTGAAGCGGACGAAGTTGCGGTCGTCCTCGGGGCCGACCTCGACGCGCGCGACGTCGCCGAGGCGGATCGGCTCGCCGGCGCGCTCGGTGATCACGAGCGCGCCGAACTCCTCGGCGCTCGCGACCTCGCCGAGGGTCCGGACGGTGAACTCGCGGCGCGCCCCCTCGATGCGTCCGGACGGCAAGTCGACGTTCTCGCGCGCCAGCGCCTGCTCGACCTCGGCGATCGTCAAATTCGCCGCGGTCAGGCGAACGTTGTCGATCCACACCCGCATCGCGTGCCGCCGCTCGCCCGCGATGATGATCGTCGCGACGCCGGGCAGCTTGCTCAAACGGTCCTTGAGCCGGGTCTCGGCGATCGTGGAGAGCTCGAGCTGACCGTAGCGCTCGCTCGCGAGCGCCATCCAGATGATGGGTGCGGCGTCCGCGTCGCTCTTGGCGACGACCGGGTCCTCGACCTCCTCGGGCAAGGTGCCGCGGACGCGGGCCACACGGTCGCGCACGTCGTTGGCGGCGTCGTCGACGTTGCGTCCGAGGTCGAACTCGATCGAGATCTCCGAGACCTGCTCGCGGCTGAGCGAGGTCAGATGGCGGATGCCGTCGATGCCGACGAGCTCGTCCTCGAGCGGCTGGGTGACCGACGTCTCGACGACCTCGGGGGCGGCGCCGGTGTAGATCGTGGAGACCGAGACGATCGGCGGGTCGACGTCGGGGAGCTCCCGGTTCGAGAGGCGCGGCAGCGCGATCACTCCGGCGAGCACGATCACGAGCGACAGCACCGTGGCGAGGACCGGGCGTTCGATCGAGTGACCGGAGATCCTCAGGGCCGCGCTCCGGGGCTTGCGGTCGGCTTCGCGTCGGCGGCGACGGCTTCCACGCCGATGCCCGGTGCGAGCTTGTTCGTGCCGGCGACGACGACCACGTCGCCCGCCCGCAGGCCGCTCGTCACCTCGACGATGCCGTGGCGGCGAAGGCCGAGCGCGACGTCCACCGGCACGGCCTTCTGCGCGGCGTCGATCCGCCAGACGAAGGCGCCGGTGCTGCCGTAGACGACGGCACTGTCGGGCACCGCCAGCACGTTCTCGCGCGTGCCGAGCCGAGCTTCGACCGTCGCGAAGAGGCCGGGACGGAGCGTCAGATCCGGGTTCGGGATCCGGGCCTTCACGAGCAGGCGGCGGTTCTGCGGGTTCAGGCTCGGCGCCACGAAGGAAATGGCTCCCGAGAAAACGCGGTCCGGGTACGGCGCGACGCGGATGTCGACCGGCACGCCGACGCGGGCGAGCGGCATCGCCAGCTCGGGGAGCTGGAAGGCGAGCTCGAGGTCGGCGATCGACTCGACCGTCACGAGGTCGTTCTCGGGCTCGATGCGGGCGCCGAGCGACACCAGCCGGTGGCCGGCGTACCCGTCGAACGGGGCGGTGATGCGCGTGCGGTCCACCGCGACACGCGCCACCTCGAGGCGGGCTCGCGCCGCCTCGAGCTGCGCGGTGGCGTCGTCGAGCTGGGAGGGTGCGACGATGCCGTCGTGCGAGAGGTCCTGCATGCGACGGTGGTTCGCGTCGGCGAGGCGGAGCGCCGTCTCGGCCTCGTGCCGGCGTGCGACCTGCTCGTCGTCGCGGAGGCGGAAGAGCAGCTGGCCGCGGTGCACGGCCTCACCCTCCCGGAACTCGATCGCGGCGACGATGCCCGACACCTCGGACCGGACGGTGACCTGCTGCACGGCATTGAGCTGCCCGAGCAGGTCGGCTTCGTTGGCGAGCGCTCGCGGGGTGACGGTGACGACTTCGACGACGGGTGGCGGCGGTCCGGCCGGGGCGGTTTCGCCGGAACGGCTACAGCCCGAGAGCGCCAGCAACAGTCCCGAGACCGCCGCCGCGAAGGGGCGGCGCAGCCGCATCACTCGCGTTCCTTCGCTGGCGGTTCGTACCGGGCCAAGCCGGCGCGATCGCGCTGGTCCGATGCGTGCGGCGCTCACGGGCATGCGATCACGAAGACGTCGGGCGCCGATTCCTCGGCGCGGACGCCGGCGAAGCGGCCGGTCAGCTGCTGCAGGCGGGCGATGCGGGCGTCCACCTCGGCGCGTGTCAGCGGCGGGAAGCGATGGGCGGTGTACACGGCGGAGTTCTTGTGGGCGTCGAGGCGGGCGTTCCGGAGCTTCTTCCGCCGTCGGCGGAGCGCGTCGACGCGGCTGCGGAGCCGGGCGGTCCAGGTCGGGACGGGAAGGGGCAGCGCGGCGAGCTCGGCGAGGCGGTCGACGATGCGCTCGGCCGCGAGGCGCCCCGAGAGCGCCGCGAGGTGGCGGTTCTTGAGCTCGGCCTGCCGCGCGAGCGCGGTCGCGCTCGGCGCGAGGGCGCCCGCGAGCGCCCGCTCACAGCCCGCGATCAGGTCGCGTGCGCTTTCGGCGGCGACCGAGAGCTCGTTCGGGAGCGCCAGGTCGAGATCCTCCTCGCGCCACGGTCGATACGCGAGCACGGGCGTGCCGAGGAGGTTCGCCTCGATCCCGGTCGTGCAGCCGTTGTGGAGGACGACCGCCGCGGCGAGGAGCCACGGTACGACGCTGCCCTCGTACAGCACCTCGACGTTCGGCAGGCCGGCCGCGGCCGCGCGCCAGGTCTCCGGGTTCTCGGCCGGATGGGGCCGCACCACGATCGCGCGCTCGGGGAACGCGCGCGCGAGCGCGGGCAACACGGCGCGGAATGCGTCGAAGAGCTTGCGTCGATGGGCGGCGAGGCGGCTCTGGAAGGCGTCCGCTTCCGGGTCGGACTCCGGCCGGCTCGCGGGCGCGACCGACCGCGCCTCGTGCGCGCCGTGGCGCGGCACGAAGTGGTTGACGCTCCCGAAGTTGCTGTTGATGAGAATGGGCCGGCCGAAGCGGGCTTCGACCGCACGCCGCTCGCCGTCGAAGAAGCCGCGGAGCTCGGGGCGCATGAGATCGACGCGCGCGTTCCCGGTCACGTGGATCGGCTGCGCCCGCCACGCCGGCGCGGCGCGCCAGTTGTCGGCGTTCGCCTCTCCCCACGCGAAGAGCTCCTCGGTGAGATCCATGACGGGCGCCGCGACGCGCGCCGCGAGGTAGCGCGCGCGCGAGTACCAGACGAGCCCTTCCTCGTCGAGCGCGACGACGCGGTGACCGAGCGCGCGCAGGATGCCCGTCATCTTGAGACTGCTCCGGAAGAGGTCCTTCGCGAGCCACACGGAGCGCGGCAACGCGGCGACCTGCAGATGGATGGCGGTGCGCGATCCCACCACCGTCCGCAGCCCCCGCTCGGCGGCGACGCAGGCGAGGAGGAGCTTGGCGTCGAACTCGCGGCTACGCGTCTCGGACGGGACGATCAGGCCGCTCGGACTCACCCGTCGTCCCTGAAAACGAGGCGCTTCTCGGAAGCGAGCGGCACCTCGGCGAGCAGCGTCGCCATGCGCGCACCGGCATGGCCGTCGCCGTAGAAGTCGGTGCGGACCTCGCGCCGGTCGGCCATCGCGCTGCGCACGGCGGCGATGATCGCGTCCCGATCGTAGTCGACGTCGGTTACGTTCGTGCCGCGATCCCGTCCGGCCTGGCGGCTTCCGACGTTCACCGCCCGAACGCCGAGCCACGAGCACTCCCGGATCGCGACGCTCGAGTTCCCGACGATGCAGTGCGCGCCCGCCAGCAGGCGGATGAAGTCCTCGGGTGGGAGGTTCTTGAAGAAGTGGACGTTCGCGACGGCGTGGGTCTCGCGGTAGGCGCGGATGCCGCGCGAGGTGCCGTCGGAGCCGGCGTCGACGTTCGGCCAGAACCAGAGCGTCGGGAGCCCGAGCGCGTCGACTGCCTGCAACGTCTCTTCGACGTGGGCGCGGGCGCGCTCCCACTCGGTCGTCACCGGGTGCTGCAGCACGACCAGGTAGCCCCGCGAGAGGTCGAGGCGCGCGCCGACGCCGCCGAAGCGCCCGACCGTCCCGAGGTCGAGCGGCCCCTTGGCGACGGCCTCGCGCGCGAGGTCGATCGACGGGCAGCCCGTCACGAAGACGCGGTCGGGCCGCTCGCCCATGCGCACCACGCGCTCCGCCGCCGGCGCCGAGGCGACGAAGTGGACGTCGGCGAGCTTGGTGACGGCGTGGCGGACTTTCTCGTCGATCGAGCCCGTGATCTCGCCGCCCTGCACGTGGACGAGCGGGATGTTCATGTAGGCGGCGGCGATCGCGGTCGCGATCGTCTCGAAGCGGTCGGCGACCGTCACGACGGCGCTCGGGCGGAGATCGTCGAAGATCGTCGCCAGCTCGGCGAGACCGAGCCCCGTGCTCTTGGCGGAGGTGACGGGGTGCTCGCCCTCGACGATCATGTAGACCTTGCGGTCGACGCGAAAGCCTTCGTCCTCGATGACCTTCACGGTGTTGCCGTAGCGGTCGAGGAGGGCCGAGGCGCCGACGACGAGCTGGAGCTCGAGGGACGGGTGGGCGCGGATGGCCGCAAGCGCGGTCCGGATGCGCGCGTAGCTCGGGCGCGCCGTCACGACGACGCAGATCCGCCGCGTCATGCGCCCTCGAGATCCTCGCAGGCGAGGAGCTGGTCGCGCGTGAGCGCACGGGCGAGGCGGCGGCCGAGGATGGTCGGCAGATCCTTCGGCGGGATGCCGGTTCCGGGCTTCTTCAGCGCTACGTGCTCGCGCGCGAGCACGGTCCCGGCCGGCAGGTCGCGGGCCGCGACGATGCTGCGCTGGAAGATGCCGCGCAGCGCCGCCACCTCGGCGGCGGCCGCGGCCTTGTCGACCGGATGCGCGCGCATCGTCTCGACGAAGCGCACGCCGCGCACCAGCTCGCGGAGCTCGTCGGTCGTGACCGACGCGATCACGTCGGGCCCGAACATCTCACGCGACAGCGTCACGTGCACCTCCACCATCTCGACCCCGTACGTCGCGGCGGCGATCGCCGGGAAGATCGTCGCCGAGTGGTCGGAGAGGCCGACCGCCGTCGCGTAGCGCGTGCGCAGCGCGTCGATCACCTCGAGGCCGACGTGCTCGGGCGGGCAGGGATAGCGCGAGCTGCACTGGAGGACGGCGAGCGGCGCGCCCGCGCGCTGCACGCGCGCCACGGCGGCGTCGAGCTCGTCCCACGTGCTCATGCCCGATGAGAGGATCACCGGCTGCCCGGTCGCGGCGCAGGCGTCGACGAGCTCGTCGTGCGTCACCTCGCCCGAGGCGATCTTCCAGCCGGCGACCCCGACCCGCCGCAGCAGCGCGATCGACTCCAGCGAGAAGGGCGACGAGAGGAAGAAGAGGCCGCAGTCGTCGGCGTGCGTGCGCAGGCCCTCCCACTGCTCGGCCGTGAACTCCATACGGCGCCAGTAGTCGATGCGGCGGTCGTCCTGGAGGCTGAAGCGCTTCCGCCACGGCTCCGACGGCGTGCTCTCGGCGGCGGCGATGTGGGTCTGGAACTTCACCGCGTCGGCGCCGGTCTTGGCGATGGCGTCGATGAACGCGTGCGCCATCCCGAGGCTGCCGTCGTGGGCCTGCGCGACCTCGCCGACGATCGTACACGCCCGCCCTGGGGCGGGATCGTGGAGCCAGGTCGGGCGGCGAGCCAGGGCGGAGTCGGTCATCGCGCGCCAGCCTACGCCAGCCCGCGCGCGAGCAGAAGCTCCGCGAAGGCGAGGTCGAGCGGGTCGTCGACGTTCACCATCGGACCCTCGAGCACGACCCCGACGCAGTCGTGCTCGACGATCCAGTCGTGGTCGAGGAGGGTGTCGCGGCGGACCGCGTAGCAGACGCCGTTGCGCGTGAAGCTCGCGGGGATGGTCTGTCGATTGGCGTGGCGCGCGCCCTCCGGGAGCACGAAGGAGAGTACGCCGTCGGCGCTTCGCCGCAGCGTCTTCTCGGGCGTGTAGTGGCCCGGCACCCGGCTCACCGTGGCGGCCGCGCGGTGATCCCCGTCGACGAGCGCGGTGATCGTGCGCTCCACGTCTTCGGCGCGCCGGAACGGCGACGTCGGTTGCAGGTAGATGGAGACGTCGAAGGACGCGCCGAAGACACGCTCGCTCTCGCGCCAGGCGTGCGCCCACACGGCCGCGCCCGTGCTCGCGTCGGTTGCGAGCTCGGGCGGGCGCATGAACGGGACGTCGAGCCCGTGCGCTCGGCCTTCCGCCGCGATCTCCGCGTCGTCGGTGCTGAGGACCGCACGATCGATCCACGCGAGAGCGCGCACGACGGCGCCCGTCCGCGCGATCAGGCTCTGTCCACCCACGTGCGTCAGGTTCTTGCGTGGGATGCCCTTGCTCCCGCCGCGCGCCGGCACCACCGCGAGCACGCGCCGACCCTGCCAACTCACGGGCGCCTTTCCCCGGGCAGGGAACGGCCACGAGCGCGGTGGTACGCAGGGGCGCGGTCCTGTCGCGTCCGCTCGGGGTGGATGAAAGGCCTGTCGCGCATCGACCCTCGGGTGTGCTACCGCAGCCGCGTCCGAAGCGAAAGCCGAAGGGAGGTCCCAGACGCCGTGCTCGCTCTTCGCGCGCTGCTCGCGGTCGTCGCGCTCCCGGGGGCGGCGACCGTCTTTCTGCCCTGGATGCTCTTGCGAATGAGCGGCGCGGATGCGCCGCCGTCCGCGGCCCGCGCGGCCGGAGCGACCCTCATCGCCGTCGGGGCGAGCGTGGTCGCGTGGTGCGTGGTCGACTTCGTGCGCGTCGGGCGCGGCACGCTCGCGCCGATCGACCCCCCGACCGTCCTCGTGCGTCGCGGGCTCTATCGCGTCGTCCGGAACCCCATGTACGTGGGCGTCCTCACGGTGCTGGTCGGCGAGGCGCTCGCCTTCGGTGCGTGGCCGATCGCGGCGTGGGCCGTCTGCCTCGCCGTCGGCTTCCACGCGCGCGTCGTTCGCTACGAGGAGCCCGTGCTGCGCGCGACGTTCGGCGCCGCGTTCGACGAGTATTGCCGGCGCGTGCCGCGCTGGCTCCCGGCGCTCCGCGGCTGAGTCTTTCGCTGCGACCGCGCCGCGCGCCGACTCCTAGCGCGGCAGATCCTTCGTGCCCTTCTTCGGCGCGCCGACCAGGCACGCCATGTTTCCCGCCGGATGCTTGTTCTCGTACATCAGCTGGTGGGTGTGCGGGATCTGTTCGAAGGTGAACGTCTCGCTGAGGCAGGGATCGACCTTGCCCGCGAGCACGAGGTCGTTCAGGCCCTTGGCCTGCTCGTCGTTTGCGAAGTGCGAGCCCTGGAAGCGCTTCTGGCGCATCCAGAGATAGCGGAGGTCGACGACGGCGTTGTACCCCGTCGTGCCGGCGCAGATCACGACCATGCCGCCCGTGTCGCAGACGAAGATCGACGTCGGCACGGTGTCCTCGCCGGGGTGCTCGAAGACGATGCGTGGGCTCCGCCGCTCGCCGAGCACGTCCCAGAGCGCCTTGCCGAAGGCGCGCGCGCCCGCGGCCCACTTGTCGTAGGCGGCGGTGTCCTTCCAGTGCGGCAACATGCCCCAGTGATCGAACTTCTTGCGGTTGATGCAGCCCTTGGCGCCGAGCTTCTCGCAGAAGGCGAACTTGTCCTCGCCGGATACGACCGCGACCGGGATCCCGCCCTGCGCCCTCACGATCTGGATCGCCATGCTGCCGAGGCCGCCCGACCCGCCCCAGACGAGCACGACGTCGTCCTTCCGGACGGTGTGCGGCGGCCACGCCATCAGCATGCGGTAGGCGGTCGCGCCGACGAGCATGTAGGCCGCGGCGGCTTCCCACGTGAGGTGCTTGGCCTTCGGCAGGCACTGGTGCGCCTGCACCTTGGTGAACTGCGCGAAGCTGCCCCAGTTGGTCTCGTAGCCCCAGATCTGGAAGCTCGGCGCGAACATCGGGTCGACGCCGGACTGCACGACCTTGTCGTCGCGACCCCAGACGCCGCAGTGGATCACGACCTCGTCGCCGACCTTCACGTTCTTCACGTCGGCGCCGACCTTGTAGACGACGCCCGACGCGTCGCTGCCGCCGATGTGGAAGCCGGTCGTGTCGCCGCTCTTGGCGTGCACCTTCACGACGTCGATCGGGATGCCGAGGGCGGCCCAGACGTTGTTGTAGTTCACGCCCGCGGCCATGACGCAGACGAGCACCTCGTCGGGCGCGATCTCGGGGACCGCGACCTTCTCCACCCGGAACGCCTTCGTCGGCTCGCCGAAGCGGTCGGGACGGATGACCTGGGCGTACATCTCGGCCGGGACGTGGCCGACGGGGGGGATCTGACCGATCTCGTAGAGGTCGCGCGTGTCGCTCATGAATGCCGTCTCCTGGAAGGGAATCGCTGGGCGTCGTCGAATGGGTCGGCGAAACTTACTCGACGTCCCGGCGCCGTCGCAAGCGCGCCGTCGCGCTCAGCGGCCGACGAATCCCAGGAACTCGTCGAGCGAGCCGAACCGCATGAAGAGGTTGCGGCGCTTCTCGTGGCCGATCGTCGAGGTCGGCCGGTCGGCGTAGTTGTGGCCGGGGTAGAGCACCGTGTCGTCGGGGAGCTTCCGGAGCGTATTCAGGCTCTCGTAGAGCTCGGCGGGATCGCTGCCGGGGAGGTCCGTGCGGCCGCAGCTGCCGATGAAGAGGGTGTCGCCCGAGATGAGGTTGCCGTCGACGAGGAAGCACTGCGAGCCCGGGGTATGTCCGGGCGTGTGGATGAACGTGAGCGGAACCTTGCCGACCTGGATTGCGTCGCCGGCGTCGACCGCCACCACGTCCGACGCGGAGAGATCGGAGACGCGCCCGACGTATCCCGCCTCGTGCTTGTTGATGTACGCCTTGATTCCGAGCCGGCCGACGAGCTCGGTCGCGCCGGTCACGCTCATACCCATGAAGCGGCCGCCGAGGTGATCGGGGTGGAAGTGGGTGACGAGCGCCTTCGTGATCGTGTAGCCGTCGGCCGCGGCGGCGTCGATGATCGCGTCGATCTCCCAGGCGGCGTCGACGACGGCGGCCTCGCGCGTCTCCGGATCGCCGACCAGGTACACGTAATTCTGCATCGGCCCGATCGCGAGCTGACGGAGATAGACCGGGAACACGCTCATGATTTCCTTTCGGCGGCGCGCTTCGGTGGTTTGCCCGCCGGCAGCGTGAGACCCTTTTCCCAGAGATACTCGGGCTCGCCGAGCCGGCGCGACATCCAGCGCGCGAGCACGAACAGGAGATCGGAGAGGCGGTTCACGTAGCCGAGCGTCGACTCGCCGACCGGCTCGCGCTTCATGAGTCGCAGGATGTCGCGCTCGGCGCGGCGGCAGACGGTGCGCGCCTGGTGCAGAAACGCGGCGATCGTACCGCCGCCGGGCAGGATGAAGGACTTCAGGGGCTCGAGATCCGCCTGGCACTCGTCGATCGTCCGCTCGAGCACTTGGATCTGCGCGGGGCCGATGCGGATCATCCCCTCCCACGCCACGTCGGGCGGGGTGGCGAGCTCGCTCCCGAGGTCGAAGAGCTCGTTCTGGAGCTGACGCAGGATCTGGTCGAGGCGCTTCGTCGCGGCGGACGGCGGCGCGGCGTCGTTGCAAGCGCGGACGATGCCGAGCACGGCGTTCAGCTCGTCGATCGTGCCGTAGCTCTCGATCCGCGGGTCGTCCTTCGGGACGCGCCGTCCGCCGACGAGGGCCGTCTCGCCCTTGTCGCCGCTGCGCGTGTAGACCTTGGTGATGCGGATCGCCACGCTCGGACAGGCTCCTAGCCCGGATTATTCATGCGTTCTCGTCGCGAAAGTGCCGAGCGTGCGTCAGATCGGGCCGCGCGGAGGGCCGAACGACGCAGGCATGGTTCGACACCATGTCGAGGAGTGAGGCCCGAGCCCGGCCCGAGATGACGTGCGATTGGCGCTTGCAGTAGAGAACTCATGAATAATCCGGGCTAGCGCTTCGCGGTCACGTCCGTCGCGACCGGGAGGCCGGCGTCGCGCCAGCCGGGGATGACCACGCGACCGGTCTCGTCGCGGGCGCCGCCGAATCCGCCGCGGACGTTGGTCACGTCGGTGTAGCCCGCCGCGGCGAGGATCTCGGCGCCGCGTTGCGAGCGGCCGCCGGCCTGGCAACCGACGAGTAGCGGGGTGTCGCGGGCGAGCGCGCGCTGCACCGCGTCCACGAAATCGGGATTCGGGGTCGAGCCGCCGCCGCGGAAGAAGAGGACCGGGACGTTGATGGCGCCCTCGGGGTGCCCCGCCGCGAACTCTTCGGGGGTGCGGACGTCGAGATAGACGGCGCGCGGGTCGCGCTGCAGGGTCTCGTAGGCGTCGGGAGGCGTCGTCTGCCGGATCTCCATGGGCTCCGTCTGTATCAGAGGCCGGGACGCAGCGTCACCCCACGGCGCGACCTGGTGTCGTCGGCGCGACCTGGTCACGTCCCGGTCCTGGCCACGCGCCTGCCGCGAGCGGCCCTGCGATCGGTGTCGCCGGCGGCCGGGTCCAGGATCGCTTCTACGGTCGCCGGGTCGCTGACACCCAGCGCGTAAGGCCCGCCGCAACCTCACTGCCCTGCGATCAAGCGAGGCGCGGCTCCCCGAAGCGATCCCCGACCCACTCGCCGGCGCTTCAAGCTCAGACGAAGCTCGACGGATGCGGTGCACGGATTCGTCGCGCACGTCGCCGCCCACGAAACGCGGTCGTTCCGAACACGGTCGGTCGGAACGCGGCCGGCACTGAACCCGATGGATGCAGCAGGCGGGCGGGTCGGGGATGGGTCCGGGGAGCCGCAGCTCGCGTATTGCGCAGGACGCAGAAGCTGCGGCGGGCTCTACGCGCTGGGCGGCAGTGGCCCGGCGACCGTAGGACCCCCCCCCGACCCGCCCGCCTGCGGCCACCGCTTCCGGTAGCCCTGCTGCGTGGGATCGGACCTCGACGCCACGCGGGATGTTCGCGTGCGGTTCAGTGCGCCGTCGCGTCGGTGAAGAGACGGAGATAGGCTTCGCGGCTCGCCGGGGGCAGACCGGCGAGCGCGAGGTTCTCCTCGACGTGGGCGCGGCGTCGCATGCCGACGAGCGCGGTGGTGATGCCCGGGGTCGAGCGCACGAACTGGAGCGCGCGCTGAGGGTCGGTCCGGCAGCCCTCCATGGCCTGGGCGAGCACGGCCGGCAGCGGGCCCGTGAGCTTCCCCTGCAGGAGACTCGCGCTCGCGATCACCGTCAGGCCGTGGTGATCCGCGGCTTCGACGAGCGAGCCGACGTGGTCGCCGACCGGTTGGTTGCGCGACGTGAGCGCTTCGGTCATCGCGAGGCTGCAGGGCAGCTGCACGACGCGAAAGTGGTGGGCGCGCCCCGCCGCGCTCGCCGCAAGCGCGACGAGGTCGGCGAGGGCGAGGGCATCGGCCGCGTCGGGCGCGACGCGGAACGCGTTCCAGGTGGCGACGCCGTAGCAGCCGATCGTGCCCGCGTCGACCGCCTCTTCGAGCACGCGGAAGGCGGCGCCGATCCGTGCCGTCACCTCGGCGCGCGGCACGGTGGCGAGCTGACTCTCCGGATTGTGGAGGTAGTACACGTCGATCCGCTCGACCTGGAGGTTGGCGCGGCTGCGGTCGATCTGGTGGCGCAGGTAGGCGGGCGCAAGCGTGTGGCCGCCGGCCAGCTCGTCCGCGGGCACGAGTCCGGGCGCGACGTACGCGTCGTGGAGCCAGCGCGCCGGCTCGGCCGGATAGCTGCCGTCGAAGGGCAGGTAGCCCGCCTTGCTGCACACGAGCACCTCGTCGCGTGCGACCGTGCCGTCCGCGATCGCCGCGGCCAACGCCCGGCCGACGGCGCGCTCGCTCCGCTGGGCGCGGTAGTTCGCCGCGGTGTCGACGACGTTGCTGCCGTGGGCGAAGGCGCTGCGGACGGCGTCGACGTAGAGTCCGTCGGTCGCCTCGTCGAGCGGACCGAGGTACGTGCCGATCCCGAGCGAGGCGACGGTCAGATCGCCGGGGCCCGCGCGGAAGTGCGCCGCGGGAAGCCGGCCGGCGAACCGGTCACGATACCGCCGGGTTCCGTCCGGGCTCGCGGCGCTCGTCGACATGCGACTCCTTCGGAAAGCAATGGGTGCGGATGATGCTCTTCAGGCGTTCGAGGTCGATCGGCTTCTTGTAGAGGACGCCGGTCGCGAGCCCGGCGAGCTTGCTGCGCTTGATGACGTGATCGTGGTCGTAGAGGTAGCCCGTCATCAGGATGACCGGCAGCCTCGGCGCGCGCTCCTTGAGATCCATGTAGAGGTCGTATCCGTCCATGTCGGGCATCACGACGTCGCTCACGACGAGGTCGAAGCGCTGGCGGGTCGCGATGTCGAGCGCGTCGAGGGCGGAGGTGGCGATCACGGCCGTGCAGCCTTGATGACGCAGGAGCTCTGCGAGCGACTGGCAGACGCCGAGGTCGTCGTCGACGACGAGGATCCTCAGCCCGGCGATCGACGGTACGCCGTCGTTGCTCGTCGCCGACGGCGCGGCGGGCGGCGGCGCCGCCGCGGACGCCTGGCGCAGATCGGTCATAAGGGTGCCGGGCAGGTACTGGCGCGTCTCGTACTCGTCGCCCGCGGCGAGCTCCTGGACCCGCCCGACGATCGCGTGGATCTTCGCGACCTCGCGCTGCACAGCCTCGAAGCGTTCGGCCTCGACCACCAGCTGCCCGTCGGTCGCCGTCCGGCGCACGAACTCCTCGATCAGCTCCATCGTGTTGGTGATGACCTCGAGCGGGTTGTTGATCTCGTGCGCCAGGCTCACGGCGAGTTCGCCGAGGGTGACCAGCCGGTCGCGCAGGCGGATCTGGCGGAGGTCCTTGGCGAACCCGATCGACCCGACCTCGATCCCGGCCTCGTCGTAGGTGATCGAGCCCGAGATCGCCACCGGGATCTCCGTACCGTCCCTGGCGACGAACACGGTCTCGTAGTTCTTGACCGAGCCCGTGCAGCCGGCCTCCGACCCACGCATGGCCCGCATGACGTCGCGGGCGTGGTCCCGGGACTTGTAGACCCGCTGGACCGGCTTCCCGAGCACCTCCTCGGACGTGTAGCCGAGGGTCTGGCGCGCCCCGTCGTTGTAGAAGACGATCGCGCCCTGCCGGTCGACGGCGACGACGATGTCAGGGGAGTTTTCGAGAAGCTTCTCGAAATAGATGCGCGGCAGCGGCATCGAGCGTTCGGTACGCCGTCGCGAGCGAAGCTGCTCTCGAACGACGTTCGGCATGTTAAGCCGCGTGCTCCGGAGGGTCAAGGTTGCGCGCCCGGTCGGCCGGCGCGTCAAGATTCTGACCGGCGCGGGTCTCAAGACGCCGTGCAAAGTGGCCGAGAATGTCACTGCGATGAGCACGCCCGAACGGCTGGCCGGCGCCCGCGCCCTCCTGCGCTTCGTGGCGCGCCAGGGCCGACTCAGCATGGAGGATGCCGCGCGCGTCGAGGGTCTCGTCGCGGACGGCACGTCCGTCCACGAGGTGCTCGAGCGCGAGGGGCTGATCGGTCAGAAGGATCTGGCGCTCCTCCTCGCCGAGACGTTGCGCCTCCGCATCGTCGACCTCACGACGTATCCGCTCGACGCCAACGTGACGCGCGAGCTCAAGGAGGCGGTCGCGACCCGCTACGAGGTCGTGCCGATCGGCATCGATGCGCAGATGATCGAGGTCGTGACCGCGAACCCGCTCGATCTCGACGGCCTGAAGGCGGTGGAGTTCGCGACCGGCAAGCGCGTCCAGGCGGTCGTCGCGACGCAGGTCGAGGTGAAGGACGCGCTCGCTCACACCTATCGCCTCCAGGAATCCCTCGAGCAGTTCCTCCAGCTCGTGCCCGCCAGCGAGTCCCTGGTCGTGAACGAGCTCAGCGACGAGGGCGACGACCTGCGGACGGTCGCCGCCGACGCCGAGCTGCCTCCCGTCATCAAGCTCGCCGACAAGATGCTGATCGAGGGCATCAAGTCGCGAGCGAGCGACATCCACGTCGAGCCCGAGGGCGACTCGGTCCTCGTGCGCTACCGCGTCGACGGCATCCTCGAGGAGGCCTTTCGCTTCCCCAAGTGGATCCAGAACCCGCTCGTCGCGCGTCTCAAGGTGATGGCGAAGCTCGACATCACCGAGCGCCGTCTGCCGCAGGACGGCCGCATCCAGGTCCGTTACCTCGACAAGACGGTGGACATGCGGGTGTCGAGCCTGCCCGCCCAGCACGGCGAGAAGATCACGCTCCGCATCCTCGACGCGAGCCAGGCCGTGAAGGCGCTCGATCGCCTCGGCTTCGCGGCCGGCGACCTGAAGCTCATGCGCGAGGCGGCGAAGAAGCCGCAGGGGATGATCCTCATCACCGGCCCGACCGGTAGCGGCAAGACGACCACCCTCTACGCGCTCCTGCGCGAGATCTTCTCGCCGAAGACCAACATCGTCACGATCGAGAACCCGATCGAGTACCAGCTCAAGGGCATCAACCAGGTCGAAGTCAACGAGAAGCAGGGCCTGACCTTCGGCAGCGTGCTGCGGTCCGTGTTGCGCCAGGATCCCGACGTCATCCTGCTCGGCGAGATCCGCGACAAGGAAACCGCCGGGATCGCGTTCCAGGCGGCGAGCACCGGACACCTCGTCCTCAGCACCGTCCACACCAACGACGCCGCGGGCGCCGTGACCCGCCTCCTCGACCTCGGGCTCGAGCCGTACGCGATCGCGTCGGCGTTGAACCTGGTGGTGGCGCAGCGGCTCGTGCGGCAGCTGTGCCCGGCGTGCGCGAAGCCGATCGATCTCGATCCGGGGATGCGGTGCCAGCTCCACCTCGAGGAGGGCGCGACCGTGAAGCAGGCGGCCGGCTGCGCGCAGTGCCGGCACCAGGGCTATCGCTCGCGCATGGGCGTCTACGAAATGCTGCCGATGACGGGCGCGATCACCAAGCTGATCGAGGCCGGCGCCGGCGAGAGCATGGTGCGCCAGCAGGCGCGCAGCGAAGGCGCGCACTCGATGCTGGAGGACGCGGTCGAGAAGATTCGCGCCGGCGTGACCAGCGTCGAAGAGGTGCAGCGGGTCGTCCAGATCGCCGACGCCGGCAACGCGCAGTGTCCCGGGTGCCGCAAGGAGATCGCCGAGGACTACAGCGTCTGTCCGCATTGCAGCAAAGTGCTGCGCGCGTCGTGCGGCGGCTGCGCCAAGCCGCTGAACCCCGAGTGGGTGCGGTGTCCGTACTGCGGGGCTTCCTCCGAGGCGGATGGGGCTGCCTCCGTCGAGGCGCCCGCGGAACGGCGGAGCTTCAAGGCGCTGGTGGTCGACGACACGGCGACCATCCGCGACGTCGTCCGACACACGCTCGAGCACTCCGATCTCGGGCTCGCGGTCGTGACCGCCGAGGACGGTCCGCAGGCGCTCGAGATCGCGGGACGCGAGCGCCCCGACATCGTGATCCTCGACATCTCGATGCCCGGCATGGACGGATTCGAGGTGTGCCGCCGCCTGCGCTCCGAGATGCGGACGGCGTTCGTGCCGGTTCTCATGCTGACCGCCCACGACAGCGAGGACGACGTCGCGCGCGGCTTCGGCGTGGGCGCCGACGACTACATGGTGAAGCCGTTCCGCCGCGAAGGGCTGCTCGCGCGCGTGAAGCGGATCCTCGAGCGGACCTACGGCGGCCAGGCGGTCGGCGCGCCGCCGCTGCCGAACACGACGCGTGGCGCGGCGTCGGTGTCCGACGTGGAGGCGGTCGCGTCCGCGACGTCCCATGCCGCCGAGCCGAGCTCGGAGATCGCGGCGACGGTCGCCGCGCTCGCCGCCGAGCGCGATGCGCTCCGCGACGCCGTCGCCGCGAGCGGCGATCGTCTGGGAGCGCTCGTGGACCGGATCGACGAGCTGGCCGCGCGGGTCGGGGAGCTTGCGGCGCGCACCGAGGCGGTCGAGGCACGGCCGGTCGCGGCCCCGCAGCCCGATGCCCCCGGCGCAGCGCCGGCGCTCGACGAGATCCGCGGGCTCGTTGCCGCGCTGCGCGAGTCGCAAGAACGGCGCTTCGCCGAGCTCCGTGCCGACGGGGCGCGTGCGGCCGCGATCGCGGAGGAGGCGCTCGCGAGCGCGCGCGCCACGGCCGGCGCCGTGCCGCCGGCCGGGTTCGCCGCGATGATGAGCACGCTCGACCAGCTGCAGGGCGAGCATGCGGCGCTCGCGTCGGTCGTCCGGGCGGCAGCCGCGGCGAGCGAGGCCGCGGGCGGAGCGGACGAGGAGTGCGAGCGCCGTCTGCGCGAGATGGGCGCCGAGGTCGCCGAGCTCCGGACCGCCACGGTCACGCTCGAAGAGGCGCTGCAAGGCGAGGCCCTCGCAACGACCGAGCGCGTGGCGCGCGAGCTCGCGGCGATGCGCCAGGACGTCGCGGCGCAGGACGAGCGGCGGGCGGAAGAGGCGCGGCGCCTGGCGAGCGTCGAGGACGCCGCGCAGCGGGTCGCGGGGGAGATCGACGCGGCGATCGACGCGGCGACGCGGCGGCTTCGAGAGGATCTGGCGGCGATCGAGCGCGGCGTCGCCGTGCGCGGCGGGGTCGATGCGGCGCTCGCGGGACGTCTCGAGACGCTCGCGCAGCACGTGGACGCGGTCGCGGCCGAGGCCGTCGCCGGACGGGAGCGCGAGACGGACCTGCGGCGTCGGGCCGACGACGCGACGACGTCGGTCGAGCGGCTCGGCGCAGCGGTGGAGGCGCTCCGCCACGACGTGGAGGAGGGCGGCCGGGCCGCGGTGGAGCTCGATGCGCGTCTGGGGCAGGGCGAACAGACGATCGGCGCGGTCCGGGGCGACCTCGCGGCCGCGCTCCATGCGGCGGGTCGCGATCGGGACGAGATCCACCGGCTGGCCGCGGCCGAGGCGGCGACGCGGGCGACCAGCGACGAGGCGCTCGGGACGGCCGAGCGGGGCGCGGCGGAGCTCGCCGCCCTGCGCGAGTCCATCGAGGCGCGATTCGGGCGCGGCGAGGAGGCGGCCGGCGAGCTCCGCGAGGCGATCGGCGCCCGTCAGGGAGCGCAGGAGCGTCAGCTGGTGCGGCTCATGTCGCGCGTCGCCGGGGCGCGGCGGGTGGCGGTCAAGGTCGTGCGGCGTGTGCGGGCCGCGGGTCGCGCGTCCGAGGCGCGCCTCGAGGCGCGCGAGGTGGCATGCGATCGCCGGATCACGGCGGTCCGCGAGGAGGCGCTCGCGGCGCTCGCGGACGCGCGGCGGGAACAGGCGGCGCTCGCCGCTCGCCTCGATGCCGTCGACGCGGCGCGCGCCGCGGGCGAGCACGAGGTCGACCGGCGGCTCGGCGCCGAGCTGGACGCGCTCAAGAGCGTGGTCGAGCGGCTCGACGGCGATCATCGGCGGCTCGCGGCCGACGTGGAGGAGCGCCTCCGCAACCTCATGCGAACCGCCGCCAACGGATTCGACGTCCAGCTCGCGCTCCTGCGCGGCAAGGTCGAGGTCCTCGCGCGGACCCTCCGCGATCAGATGCCGACGGACCCGGCCGTGCCCGCCGCCGAGGACGCGCTCCTCCACCACCGGCACGGGCTCATGGAGATGCTGCGCGATCAGCTCGCGACGCTGCGGGGCGGCGTCGAGTGGCGCCCGCAGCGGGTTCTCGACCTCCTGGTCGAAAGCTCGCTCGCGGCGGCGATCTCGCCGCTCCGGCGGGTGCTGCAGCTCGCGCAGGGCGCGACGTCCGAGCCGAAGGCGGTGGCCGATGCCGGCGCCGCCGACGTCACGGACGAGTCAACATCACCTTCTTAGGATCCTTCAGCCCGCCGAGCAGCTCGGACATGGACGTGCCGAGGTGCGGGTGGGTGACGTGCGGCGCGAGTTCCGCGAGCGGCATCAGCACGAAACGCCGCGCGTGCATCTCGGGATGCGGAATCTTGAGATTCTTCTTGTTGACCGTCTGGTTGTCGATGAGAAGGAGGTCGATGTCGATGATGCGCGAGCCCCAGCGCTTGCCGGTGACGCGCTTGCGACCCATCGATTTCTCGATCGCGAGCGTCTGCTTCAGGAGCGCTTCGGGCTCGAGGTCGGTCTCGATCTCAAGGACGCTGTTGATGAACCAGGTCTTGGCGTTGCCGTGCGGCTCGCTCTCGTAGAGCGACGACGCCTTCACGATGCGCGTGCTCGGCAGCTCGGCCAGGCGCCCCTCGGCCTCGCGGACGTTCGCCTTGCGATCTCCGAGATTGGAGCCGAGACCCACGTAGACCCGATGCGCCATCGTTGCTGTCGTGCTCCTCGCGTCCGGCCGAAGCCGGGAGCGCCTAGAGTTTGAGCGTCTTCAAACGTTCCACGGCTTCCGCGAGCCGCGGCGTTGCGACCGTCAGACTGAAGCGGATGTACCCTTCGCCGGCGGCCCCGAACCCGCTGCCCGGGGTCGCGACGACGCCGACGTCCTGCAGGAGCTTGGCGACGAGGCTCGTCGACGTGAAGCCGCGCGGACAGGCGACCCAGACGTAGAAGGTGCCGCGCATGGGCTGCGCCGCGAGCCCGAGGCTCGCCAACGCCGGCAGGATCATGTCGCGGCGCTCGCGGTAGAGCTCGCGCATCTTCGCGACCGGCGTCTGGTCGCCGGTGAGCGCCGCGATGCCCGCTTCTTGCACGGCCTGGAAGATGCCGGAGTCGACATTCGTCTTGACTTTGCCGAGGCCCGCGACGAGCGCGCGATTGCCGGCGGCGAAGCCGACGCGCCAGCCGGTCATGTTGTAGGTCTTCGAGAGCGAGTGGAACTCGATCGCGAGGTCGCGCGCGCCGGGCGTCGCCAGGAAGCTCGGCGGCGGCTCGTCGAAGTAGATCTCGGAGTAGGCGTTGTCGTGGGCGACGATGATGCCGTGGCGATCGGCGAAGGCGACGACGTCCGCGAAGAACTGGCGAGAGGCGAGGGCGCCGGTCGGGTTGTTCGGATAGCCGATCCACATGAGCTTGGCGCGCTTCGCGACCTCCTCCGGAATCGCCTCGAGGTCGGGGAGGAAGCCGTTCTCGGCGCGCAGCGGCATCGGGTAGACGGTGCCGCCGTTGAATTGCGTGCCGATCGAGTACACCGGGTAGCCCGGGTCGGGCACGAGAACGATATCGCCGGGATCGACGAAGGCGACCGCCATGTTGGCGATGCCCTCCTTGGAGCCGATCAGCGACACGACCTCGGTTGCCGGATCGACCTGCACCGCGAAGCGCTTCTCGAGGTAGCTCGCGGCGGCGGCGCGGAAGCTCGGCATGCCCTCGTAGTCGGGATAGCGGTGGTTCGCCGGCCGGGTCGCGGCCTGCTGGAGGGCGGCCACGATGTGCGGAAACGTCGGGCTGTCGGGGTCGCCGATGCCGAGGCTTATGAGGTCGACGCCGCGCGCGGCGACCTCTTTCTTCATGCGGTCGATCTCGGCGAAGAGATACGGCGGCAGCTTGCGAATTCTCTCGGCAGGAAGGATACTTACGGGCACCGTCTCGCTCTCCTTCGTGACGACAGCGCGCCGCTCGAATCCACCAGCAGCCACGCGAAACCGATCGAAGAGCCGCTCCTTAGCCGAACACTCCCGCGAGCACAAGGCGGCTCTGCGATTCGTATATGCGGGCGCGTGGCCCGCGGCGCACTACTCCCGTTCGATCAACAAGCTCTGCACCGAGCGGCCGATCGGACCGTGCTCGTCGTAGAGCCGGCTTTCGGCGAGGCCGACGCCGAGCGGGTCGGGGAGCGTCGTCGACTCGAGGGCAACCCACTCGCCGACGGGATGGCGGTGCAGGTAGATCGTGAGGTCGGGGTTGATGAAGCGATAGCCGTCGCGACGGCTCACCATCCAGCTGATGCCGTTTCCGAAGTCGGCGGCCGCGGCGACGCGTGAGAGCCGTGAGGTCGCCTCGCCGGCGACCAGCGGCACGCGGAGGCGGATCCAGGCGGTCGCCGGTCCCGGCTCCTCGAAGCTGCCGGCGACGAAGAGCATCTCGATCGCGCCGGAATGGAAGCCGGAGTACTGGACCTGCGCGGCCCACGGGGGCAGGCTCGCCACGCCGCTCGTCGGCGGCGGCGGGTGCCCGACCGGCGCCGCGCCTTCCGGCAGCGGCACCCGCCCGCGCCGGAGGCGGAGCCCGCTCGCGCGTGCGACCTCGACGCCCGTGGCGGCGACGGCGAGCGACGCCTCCACGAGCTGCACCTTCTTTCCCGGGCGCGCGAGCCGCGTCGCGAGCCGGAGCGGCGCGATCGGAACGGGACGCAGGAGATCGACCGTGACCCGCACGACGAGCATCGCGTCGCCGCCGTCGAAGCGCTCGATGGCGCGGGCCAGGAGGGCGGCGGGCGCGCCGCCGTGCTGCGCCTCGGGCGTCCACGGACCGCGTGCGAGATCGGTGGGGAGGACGACGTCGCCGTCCGCCACGAATACGGAATCGCTCATGGACGGGAAGACCTAACCGGGCGCCGGAGCTACCGCCAGAGGTGCGTTGCGCGTCAGAGGCCGAGAACGTCGCGCATGCCGTAGACGCCCGGCCGCTGCTTCGCGAGCCAGAGCGCCGCGCGAAGTCCCCCGCGCGCCAGGCACTCGCGGCTCTGCGCGCGGTGCGCCAACTCCAAGCGTTCGCCCGCGCCGAGGAAGTACACGGTGTGGTCGCCGACGACGTCGCCGCCGCGGACCGCGAGGACGCCAAGCTCCTCGTCCTGGCGCGGGCCGGGCTCGCCCTCGCGGCCGAATACGCCGCGGCCGGCGAGCGGCCGCCCCTGCGCGGCCGCCGCGACCTCGCCGAGGCGGAGCGCAGTGCCGCTCGGCGCATCGCGCTTCAGCTTGTGGTGGATCTCGACGATCTCGACGTCGAACGACGGCCCGAGTGCCGCGACCGCCTGCTCGATCAGGCGCTCGAGCACCGCGACGCCGACGCTCATGTTGGGTGCGATGACGCTGCGCGTGCGCGCGGCGAGCGTCTCGGCCTGCGCGCGCTCGTCGGCGGTGAAGCCGGTCGTGCCGACGACGATCGCCGCGCCCGTTTCGGCGGCGATCGCGAGGTGCTCGAGCGCCGCGGCGGGCGCGGTGAAGTCGAGGGTCACGCTGTTCGCGGGCGGGGCGTAGGCGTCGACGACCTTCACGCCCGTGGCCGCGACGCCGGCGAGCTCGCCCGCGTCGCGGCCGACCGCCGGATGCCCCGGCGCCTCGACGGCGGCCGCGAGGGTCGCGCCGGGATCTTCGAGCACGAGCCGGACGAGCAGCCGGCCCATGCGGCCGGCCGCGCCGCAGACGACGATCGGCGTCATGACGCGAGCAGCCCGAGCCCGCGCAGCGCCGCGGCGAGCTCGGCGCGGCGTCCCGCGTGCGTCATGGCGACGAGCGGCAAGCGGAGTTCGTCGCGGCAGAGGCCGAGGAGCGACAGGCCGTGCTTCAGCGGGATCGGGTTGCTCTCGGTGAACGCCGCGCGCATGAGCGGGAAGAGCCGCCGCTGGATGGCGCGCGCCTCCACGAAGTCGCCGGCGAGCGCCGCGGCCGCGAGGTCGGCCATCTCGCGCGGGACCAGGTTGCCGATCGTCGTGATGACGCCCGCACCGCCGTTCGCGATCACCGTGAGCGTCGTCGAGTCGTCGCCCGAATAGATCTCGAAGTCGTCCGGGACGGCGTGGACGACATCGAGCAGGTGGTCGAGCGCATCCGACTCCTTCAGGCCGATGATGTTCGGGTGCCGCGCCAGCTCGGCGATGGTCGGCGCCTCGATCGCGCGTCCGGTGCGGCCCGGAATGTTGTAGAGGATGATCGGGAGGTCGGCCTCGTCGGCGACCCGGAGGTAGTGGAGCTTCAGTCCCTCCTGCGTCGGGCGGTTGTAGTATGGCGAGATCATGAGGGCCGCGGCGGCGCCGGCCTTCTTTGCCTCGCGCGTCAGACGTACCGCCTCGGCGGTCGCGTTCGATCCCGTGCCGGCGATCACCGGCACGCGCCCGCGCGCTTGCTCGACGGCGAAGCGCACGACCTCGGCGTGCTCCTCGTGCGTGAGGGTGGCGGCCTCGCCGCTCGACCCGCAGGGCACGAGCGCGGAGGAGCCGCCGGCGATCTGGCGCTCGATCATCGCGCCGAACGCCTTCCAGTCGATCGCTCCGTCGGCGAAGGGCGTGGCGAGAGCGACCATGGAGCCGGTGAACCGTGGAGGGCGTGTCGTCATGGGTACCGTCCGTTGGCTGCGCTCAGACGCCGGCCGCGGCGTAGAGCTGTTCGAGATCGACGTCGGCGGTGAAGACCTCGGCCGCCGCGCCGGTCATGAAGACGTGGTCCGGCGCGATCGGAGCGCCGGGGGCGCGCCATTCGACCTCGAGGTCGCCCCCGCGGAGGTGGACGGTGGCGCGCCGGTCGGTCCGATCGGTCAGCACGCCGGCGACGAGCGCGGCGCAGGCGCCGGTGCCGCACGCCATCGTCTCGCCCGAGCCGCGCTCCCACACGCGGAAATCCATGACCGTCCGCGAGCGGACGGCGACGAACTCGGTGTTCACGCGCTTCGGAAAGAACGGGTGGTGCTCGAACTGCGGGCCGATGCGCGGGAGGTCGAGGGCATCGACGTCCGGCACGAACACCACGCAGTGCGGGTTGCCCATCGAGATGCAGGTGATCTCCCAGGTCATGCCCGCGACCTCGAGCGGCTGGTCGATGACGCGCCCCTCGTGTGCCACCGGGATGCGCGGGCCGTCGAGCACGGGCACCCCCATGTCGACGGTGGCGCCGATCGCGCGGCCGTCCGCTCCGACCGCGACCGTGATCGTCTTCGGTCCGTCGTCGGTGTCGATCCGCATCGGGTTCTTCGCACACCCCCGGTCGAAGACGTACTTGGCGACGCACCGGATGCCGTTCCCACACATCTCCCCGCGGCTGCCGTCGGCGTTGTACATCTCCATGCGGCAGTCGGCCCCGTCCGCGGGCCGCACCAGGATGAGCCCGTCGGAGCCGATGCCGTGATGGCGGCGCGCGACGGCGCGCGCGAGGCGGGGCGGATCAGCGACGACGTCGCGGTCCCGGCAATCGACGTACAGGTAGTCGTTGCCGATCCCGTGCATCTTGGTCATGCGGACCACGTCGCCCACGCGCTATGCCAGACTCGCCGGGACGGTCTCGCCGCGCATGAGGTCGTCGATCGTCTCGCGGGCGCGCACGACGTCGAAGCGCGCGCCGTCGACGAGGACGCTCGCGGGCCGCGGACGCGCGTTGTAGTTCGACGCCATCACGAAACCATACGCTCCCGCGCTCATCACCGCCAGCAAATCGCCGGCGACAACCGGTGGCAGCGGGCGGTCCTGGGCGAGGAAGTCGCCGCTTTCGCAGATCGGCCCTACGACGTCGACGGGGTGCGCGGCGCCGTCGCCGGCGCGCTCGACCGGGCGGATGTCGTGGAAGGCTTCGTAGAGCGAGGGGCGGATGAGGTCGTTCATGGCGGCGTCGACGACCACGAAGCGCTTGGCCGTGCCGGCTTTCAGATAGATCACCCGGGTGAGGAGCACGCCCGCGTTCCCGACGAGCGAGCGTCCGGGCTCGACGAGGACGGTGACGTCGAGGCCGCGGGCGGCGTCGGCGATCGCCTTCCCGTAGTCGGCGTGGGTCGGCGGCGTCTCGTCGCCGTAGGTGATGCCGAGTCCGCCGCCGAGGTCGAGGTAGCGGATGCGGTGGCCGCGCTCGCGGAGATCGCCGACGAGCGCGCGGACGCGGGCCCAGGCGTCGACGAACGGCGCCATCGTCGTCAGCTGCGAGCCGATGTGGCAATCGACGCCGACGATCTCGAGCGCGGGGAGGGTGGCCGCCTTGGCGTAGAGTTCGAGCGCGGTGTCGATCGCGACGCCGAACTTGCTCTTCTTCATGCCGGTCGAGATGTAGGGATGCGTCTGCGGGTCGACGTCGGGGTTCACGCGGATCGCGATCGGCGCCCGTGTGCCGAGCCGCGCGGCGACCGCCGCCAGCGCCTCGAGCTCCGCCGGCGACTCGACGTTGAACATCAGGATGCCGGCGCGGAGGGCGGCCTCGATCTCGTCGACCTGCTTGCCGACGCCCGCGAACACGATGCGCCGCGGGTCGGCGCCGGCGCGGAGCGCCCGCGCGAGCTCGCCGCCCGATACGATGTCGAAGCCGCTGCCCTCGCGGGCGAAGGTGCGGATCACCGCGAGGGTGTCGTTCGCCTTGATGGCGTAGCAGACGACGTGGGGCACGGCCGCGAGCGCCCGGTCGTAGGCGCGGTACGCGGCGCGGAGCGCGGCCAGGCTGTAGACGTAGGTCGGCGTGCCGACCTCGGCGGCGATGCGCGCGAGCGGCACGTCTTCACAATGGAGCGCGTCAGAGCGGTAGTCGAACATGCGGGTCCTCGGGTCGTGGTCAGGGCTCGGGCTCGGCCGCGGGCGGCCATCGGGAGACCATACGCTCCCGTGCGGGACGCCGCTAGTTTCGTGCGGCGGTTCGATCCGCAGGCGCATGCTGCATGGCTTCGACGGTTCTGGAAATCTCAGCCGCGCCAGCCTCGAACCGACGCTCTTCTCCGACGTGCGCGCGCCGAATAGATCCACGCGGCGCTTCGGATGGCCCTCGATCTCGATGCCGGTTGTCTCTTGAAGGTGCTGTGTTCCGAGCCGGAGACGCTGCGGACGCTCGAGCTGATCGCGGAGGAAGATCGCATCGTCGTTTCCTCGCTCGCCAGGGTCGAGGCGCTCACGCCTCTCCACGGTCGGGTCGCCGGTGGTCACCTTTCGCGAGCAGGCGCCCGGAGGCTGGCCAAGCGGCTCGCCGCGCTTCTCGCGACCGACCCGTACGAACCCATGAACGTTCCGGTGACGATCTACGACCTGGCGGTCGAACATGTCGCACCGTTCGCCCCGAACGACTACTGCCGTAGTCTCGACCGACTGTACCTCGCCGTCATGGATGCGCTCCGGTTGCGCCGTCTTCTCACCAACGACGACGCGCAGGCACGCGTGGCCGAACGGCTGGATTTCGACGTCGTGTTTCCGCGCGGAGATCGAACTCGTTACGGGAAGAGGAGACGAAGTCCCGGGGAGGGCGAAGGTCCGAACGACTACGTGGCTACGGCGCGCGGTCGTCGGGGTTCGGACTCGGTGCCGGGGCGGACGGTGGGCTCCACGTGATCTCGGCCGCTCCGGACGGTGCGCTGTAGTAGCCGTCGGTCGTGTAGGCGACGATCCGGTAGTGGTACGTCGCGCCCGTGAGCAGCCTGGTGTCGACGTAGTCGAAGCGCTTCGCTTTCTGGAAGCGGCCGCGATCGGTCACGGGCACGCGCGCGATCTCCTCGAAATTCGAGTTGTAGCGGTTCCGTTCGACGACGAAGCCGCCGAGGTCTTCCATATCGCTGCCGTCGACGTACTCGGTCGGCCGCGACCAGCGCACCAGGATGCCGCCCGACTGGCTGGCGAGCGAGAGCTCCTGCACCGCGCGCGGAGCGACCAGCTGCGGCGGCTTCGGCATCGTCTTCCGGCCGCAGGCGGGGAGCGCGAGGGCGAGCGCGAGGATCGTCAGTGCTGCCGCGCGCCGCACCGTCAGAGTCCCCGGAGACGGCGCGCGACGTTCGCCGGCGCGGTGCCGCCGCCCGCGACGCGGCGGGCGAGCGCCGCGTCCTGCGACAGCCACTCGCGCACGTCCGACCCGAAGTGCTTCGAGAGCGCCTGCCACTCGCGGACGTTCAGGCTTTCGAGCCGCCGGTTCTCGGCGAGGCATTGCCGCACCGCCCGCCCGACGATGTGGTGCGCCTCGCGGAAGGGCACGCCTTTGGTGACGAGATAATCGGCGACGTCGGTGGCGAGGAGATAGCCTTCGGAGGTCGCCGCCTGCATGCGATCGGCATTCACGGTGAGCCGTGGCAGGAGCGCCGTCAGCACGGCAAGACAACCCTTGATGGTGTCGGTCGTGTCGAAGAGCGGCGGCTTGTCCTCCTGGAGATCGCGATTGTAGGAGAGCGGCAGCGCCTTCATGATCGTCAGCATCGCGACGAGGTTGCCGTAGACCCGTCCCGTCTTGCCGCGCACCAGCTCCGCGACGTCGGGGTTCTTCTTCTGCGGCATGATCGAGCTGCCGGTCGCGAAGTCGTCGGGGAAGGTGACGAACCCGAACTCGCTCGCCGACCAGAGCACGAGCTCTTCGGCGAGCCGGGAGAGATGGGTCGCGGTGATCGCGCCGGCGGCCAGGAACTCGACGATGAAGTCGCGCTCGGAGACGGCGTCGAGGCTGTTGGCCGCGACCTTGGCGAAGCGCAGCTCGCGCGCCACCTGCTCGGGGTCGATGGGGAAGGTCGTGCCGGCGAGCGCGCCGGCGCCGAGCGGCAGCACGTCGGCGCGCCGGCGGCAATCGGCGAACCGCTCGCCGTCGCGCTCGAGTTGCTCGTGGTAGGCGAGGAGATGGTGCGCGAACAGCACCGGCTGCGCGTGCTGGAGATGCGTGTAGCCCGGCATCACCACCTTCTGGTGTTTGCGGGCGAGCGCCACGAGCGCCTTCTGGAAGGCGGTGATGCTCTTCAGGATGTTGCCGATCTCGGCGCGCACGAAGAGCCGGAGGTCGAGCGCGACCTGGTCGTTCCGGCTGCGCGCGGTGTGCAGGCGGCCGCCCGCCGGGCCGATCTTCTCGATCAACCGGCGCTCGATCGCCATGTGGATGTCCTCGTCGCTCTGGCTGTAGGCGAACTCGCCGCTGGCGATCTCCTTCTCGATCTCGCTGAGTCCGCGCGCGATCTTCTTGCCGTCGGCGGCGGGGATGATGCCGCACGCGGTCAGCATGTGGCAGTGCGCGAGCGAGCCCGCGATGTCGTAGGGCGCGAGACGCTTGTCGACCTGGATCGAGGCGGTGAACTCCTCGACGATCGGCGCCGTCGCGGTGGCGAAGCGTCCCTCCCAGGGCTTCGACTTCTTGGTCGGCATGGGCGTCACTTTCCTCGCGCCGCGACGAGCGCCTGGATGCGGAGCCGGAGCGCGGAGAGGCGGATGAAGCCCTCCGCGTCGGCCTGGTTGTAGACGCCGCCCGCTTCGAAGCTCGCGATCGACGGGTCGTAGAGCGA
>JADLHM010000126.1 GCA_020848745.1 Deltaproteobacteria bacterium
CGACGGGCTGGAGCGGATTCTCTTCGGCTTGTCGAAAAAGCTCATCGTCGCGGATTCGGTTGCCCGCCTGACCGCGCCCGTCTGGCAGGATCCCCTCCAGTACGATCCCGGGATTCTGTGGTTGGCAGCGTACGGCTATGCGGTGCAGATCTACGCAGACTTCTCCGGATACTCCGACATTGCCATCGGCAGCGCCAAACTGCTTGGCTTCAAGGTCGAAGAGAACTTCAATTGGCCATACCTGCGGCCCAATATCCGCGAATTTTGGCGGAACTGGCACATGTCTCTGACGTCATGGATCACGGACTATTTGTACATTCCCCTCGGCGGGAATCGCCGCGGAGAACGAAGAACAAACGTCAACACCATCGTGTCCATGAGCCTCTGCGGGCTGTGGCATGGCGCCGCATTGCATTTCGTCGCCTGGGGCTTCTATCACGGAGTCGCCATTTGCATTCAGAGAACCTACAGCCGCTGGAGAGATCGAACCTTCCCCACCCTACACCACGTCTTTCCACGAACGCGCCAGGCAGTTGCCACCGTGTTCACGTTTCACGTCGTCGTGATCGGATGGATGTATTTTGTTCTCAATGCGGTGACCGCAACACGCGTAATCTGCAAAATGCTCCTCTTGCCACCAGCGTAGGCGTGACGATGACGATGACGATACTGCGTATATGCCTCAAGGCCGTCTTGTACATCTCATTGATATTTCTTTGTTTCCTGTTTTCCCCGGATGTTCCCGTGCAGTTCATCTACACAGAGTTCTAGCTTCCTCGTCGGAAAGCTCGGAGCGAGCTCCGTTAGAACTGGAAGTAGATGAACTCCCCGCCGAAGCCGCCGAGGAGCAGTACGACTCCCACCGCAAGGCCGATCGCGAAGCTCTCGATGGCAGCGGGCACCCCGGTCGCGGTCCAGGCCTGGAGACGCGTCTGATTCTCCCGGATCGCGCGTTCGCACCAGTGGAGCCCTACGCACACCGCGATGACCGCGCACTGAAAGATCGGCCAGGGGCTACGCCAGGGTCCAGCGACGAGCTGGAGCAAGAACGTCGTCGCCTCCCCGAAGGTCGGTGCGCGAAAGAACACCCACAGCACGCAGATCACGTTGAAGAGAAGTACGATGCGCACGATGTCAGTCACCGCGAGCGGGCGCTCGGGGTCCTGGCGGCTTCCGCCCACCATCCGATGGGCGACCAGCAACAGTCCGTGCAATCCGCCCCAGATCAGAAAGTTCCATCCCGCACCATGCCAGAGTCCGCCCAGCAGCATGGTCAAGAACAAATTGATATACACCCGGGCCGGATGAACGCGATTTCCGCCGAGCGACACATACAGATAGTCGCGGAGCCATTGCGACAGCGTCATGTGCCAGCGACGCCAAAATTCACTCGGATCGCGGGCGAGGTACGGCTCGCGAAAGTTCATCGGGAGCTCGTAGCCAAGGAGCAACGCACAGCCCCGGCCGATGTCCGTATATCCGGAAAAGTCGAAATAGATCTGGAAAGCGAACGAGTACATTGCCAGCAGGTGATCCGGAGCCGGGGCGAAGCCGGGCGAAGTAAAGACCGCGTTCGCGTACGGAGCGAGCAGCGTGTCGGCAAACACGACCTTCTTGCTCAAGCCCGCCGTAATCAGCCAGAGCGCCCGATGGGCGCGTCCTCGATCGAGATATCCGCCACTGCGTAGCTGCGGAATCAACTCCGAGCCTCGCAGGATCGGTCCGGCGATCAGGTGCGGGAAGAACGTGACGAAAAGCGCATACTCGGAGAACGAGCGCGCGTGGATGCCCCGGTGTCGATAGGCATCGATCGCTAAGCCCATCATCATGAACGTCACGAATGAGATTCCGAGCGGCAGGAGCACGCCCGGAGGCTGCACCGAGACACCGAGGCGATCGAGAATGTGGGCTGACGAAGAGACCAGGAAGTCGGCGTACTTGAAGTACGCGAGTGTCCCCAGGCTAAGAATCAGCGAGATCGCGAGGTAGAGCCGCGCATGAGCGGTACGCACGACGCCGAGAAGCAGCCCATAGTTCACGAGGATCATCAGCAGGAGCAACAATACGTACTGTGGGATCCATGCTGCGTAAAAGACGAGACTGGATACGAGCAACCATCCAGCGCGCATCGGCTTGGGAAGCGACCAGAAAACGCCCAAGACTACGATGAAGAAGGATGCGAACGTGAAGCTATTGAACAGCATCCGAAGACGCTCCCGCCGATGAGAGAAGATCCCGAATGACGGGCGCCACCTGCTGCGCCACCAGCAGCGGACCATCCCCTGGCTGATCGGTTGCGAAGTGCCCCCCGCCGTCCCGAAATCCGGCGTCGGGCAGCAGGGCGTGGAGGTCCAGCAACACCGCACCGTGCGCACCGCAGACGGTCCGCAGCGTGTGAACCGTCCGCGCCAGTCCTTGTTCGTCGAGGATCCCGACCTTGCGCATCCACTCCACGTTCACCGGGGTCAGATACACGAGGATCGGGATGCGCTTGTCGGCAAACTCCTCCAGGATCGCCGCGAACAGCTCGAGGGGGGGATGATCTGCGTGAACCCCATCGAGCGCCGGCTCGTACAAATCGCGGAGCACTTTGGCGTTCAGCCGATCAGATCTCCCTTCGGCAAACGCCAGCGGGATCGGGGGCATCCCGGTGACTTTCGAATCCGCCGGAAGCCCCTCCCAGCGTCTCTGAGCGGCGCCCCGGAGCGCGTCCAGTCCGTTGCCGGTTCGCACCTGCTCGACGCGGTAGGCGTGCCAGGGTTCGAGTGCGCCCACCTGCCAAAGCGTCACGTAGAGGAGCAGGCGATCGAAGGTGACGTTCCACCAATAGAGCGGCTCCGAGATCGCTTGCGGCAACTCTCGCGGCCGGAGGAGCGCCAGCATCTCCGGACGGGCGAGACTGTCGCGCCAGCGCCGAGAAAGCCACTGTAGGTTGAACGCCAGCACCGCCGCATCCGGCCGTGCATCGGCGATTCGCCGCGCCAACGGGTAGTATTCGAACGCCGACATGCCGAGCGCGGCGAGACTATCGACGCGGACCCGCTGCGCGCTCGATGCTCGCAGCGTCTGATCGAGGCGATCGACGACCGTCCGCCCCTGCTCATAGGCCACCACGGTCGAGTCGCCCATGACGACGATTCTCATTCCGCCGGGGACGAACGCGCGCGCCGCCTCGGAGAGGCGCCCGGGCATGTTCCGTGCGATGTCCAGCGTGGTGGGCGGTGGCGGAATCGCCGCAGCCGTGAGCCAGTCGAGCATCGCCACGACGGCGGCAGTCGCGCCCAGCGCGCCGATGCAGAGCCGGGTCAGAGCGCGCCACATGAACCGCCGCTTGATGATTGAGGATCGCAGGAAGATCGTCTCGTGCTCAGAAGTTGCGAATGCTCGCGCGGTCGGACGGCTTGTACACGCCCGACGCCAAAGGCGAAAGCTCGGGATCGCGCATCATTCAGGACAGATCGCTATCACCGCCAGCGAAACGCCGAACGGCAAGCCGGTGTAAACCGCCAGCGAGGACTCGACCCGATAGACGCCCGTGAGCAGCCGATTGAGCCACGCGGGAACGACGCCGAGGTCGGCCCCTTCGGACTCCGCGTTGGTAAGTCGGCGCGCCAAACGGATTGCGACCGTGACGGGAAAGATCGCACAACTCGCCCACCCCAGGTAGGCGATCTGCAGCGGAGAATCACGGAGGAGCGCCTTCAAGGTCCGTCTCGTGTAGCGCCGTTTGTGCTCCAGCACCTCGTCGTGACGGCTCCAGAGCGAAGGCCACGCGGGAACGTGGATCGCCAGCGCACCGCCCGGAGCGAGCACACGGCCGAGCTCGCGCAGGAATCCGGCGTCGTCGGTCACGTGCTCCAAGACATCGAGGGCGAGAACGACGTCGAATGCACCGTCGCGGAACGGTAGGCCCGCCGCATCCGCAGCCACCCGGGTAGCGATACCGCGCTCGCCCACGAAGCGCAGCGCGTGGAGGCTACGATCGCAGGCGCACACTCGGCCATCGGCGCTGAAGTCGACGGCCGTGGCGCCGGCGCCGCAGCCGACGTCCAAGATCCGCAGTCCCGGTCGTCGCAGTCGCTCCCCGAGCAGGCGGCGCATGAGGAGACGTTTGCCCGAGAACCACCAATGCGTGGCTTCCGTGGCGTACATGTCTTCGATGTCACGTGGCTGCATCGCTTTCCTTGCCCGGGAACGAATCCCTCTCCTGCGACTAGCCGCGACCGGCGCCGGAATCCAGAGTCGCGCAGGAGCTTTCCGCGGCCCGTCCGGCACGATCGGTTGCAGGGGCGTCGGGTTGTGGGCAGAAGAGGCTTCCGCATGCCTACAGCCACACGAGCACGTGGCGACACGCGAGCCGATGGACGGCTTCGCCGTCCGATCGGCTTCCGCCGCTCCAGCACGACGCTGTTGATGTTCTTGGCATGCACGATCGGCTGTCGAGGTTCGACGCCGCAAGGCCATTCCGAGCGACTCGTCGATCCCGGGCACCGCGCCCGAATGATCGCCGATTTCGGGCGCGGGCCAGTGCCGCTCCCAGGCACGACGTCTTCGCCGGCGAGCGATGCGGGAACGGCCGGGTTTCCGCGGGTTCCGATCGCGGACGATACCCGTCTGGTCCTGGCGGCACCGGCGAGCGGCATACTGATGCTGCGGCAGCATCTCCAAGTTTCACCGACCGGCGCGGTTCACGAGACCGTGCGTGCCGACGAAGTGTTCGCGGGATCCTCGCATCTCCTCCTGATGCCGCGCGTCCAGGTCGGCGCGCAATGGACGGATCTCGACCCTCGCATCGTGAAACTGGAGACCCGAGAAGGCGCGCCGCATGCGACCGTCGATCTTCGGCTCCCCGCAGCCACGACAGGCCACACGATACAGCTGGTGGTCATGGCCACGGCGATCGACTGGGGACCGCAAATCTCGCTGCGGACCGCGCCGGTGCGGATTCCAAAGGATGCGAGGCTCGAGCTCGCAACCGGGGTGCTCGAGCCGAGCTGGCACCAGGGGCCCGTGCAGTTCGTAGTGGAAGCCTGCGGAGACCAGGCGTGCACGCAGCTCTACGAAACCAACATGGATCCAGCACGAGAATCGGATCGGAGCTGGCGGGACGCGTCAGTCGCCCTCGATGCATACGTCGGCAAAAACGTGTCTCTCGTCTTCCGGTCGAAGCTGTCCCCACTTACCTCCGAGCAATTCTCGCTGCCGGTGTGGGCGAATCCGACGATCCGGGTTCCGCGGAAGGCGGATCGATCGACGCCCAACGTCGTCCTTCTGTCCGTCGATACGTTGAGCGCCCGCCACTTGCCGACCTACGGATACTTTCGCGATACCGCACCCATTCTCGCCAAGGAGTTCGAGCGCGGCGGCACGGTGTTCGACAATTGCGTCGCCGCCGCGACGTCGACGCCGCAAGCGCACATGTCGATGTTCACGGGATTGCATCCGCTGGAACACGGAATCACGGCCGGCGTGGAGGTTCTCGATCCGGCGATCCTCACGGTGACCGAGCAGGTCCGCACCGCGGGCGTAGCGACGGGCGCCGTGACCGAAGACGGCTGGCTCGCCGCGGGGACCGGCTTCGAG
>JADLHM010000127.1 GCA_020848745.1 Deltaproteobacteria bacterium
AGTTCGAGTGCGTCGCGCGCGACACCAAGCTCGGCCCCGAGGAGATCACGCGCGACATTCCGAACGTCGGCGACGAGGCCCTCAAGGATCTCGACGACTCGGGCATCATCCGCATCGGCGCCGAGGTGAAGCCGGGAGACATCCTCGTCGGGAAGATCACGCCGAAGGGCGAGACCCAGCTTTCGCCGGAGGAGAAGCTCCTGCGTGCCATCTTCGGCGAGAAGGCGGGCGAGGTGCGCGACACGTCGCTGCGCGTGCCGCCGGGCGTGGAGGGCACGGTCATCAACGCGCGCGTCTTCTCGCGCAAGGGTGTGACCAAGGACGAGCGTAGTCGCCTCATCGAGGAGGAGGAAGTCGCGCGTCTCACGAAGGACCAGCACGACGAGGACCGGATCATCAAGGACTCCACGATGAGGAAGGTGAAGAAGCTCCTCGTAGGCCGCGAGGCGAGCATCCGTCTCGCCGACGACAGCCGTCGGGTCCTCTTGCCGAAGGGCGCGATCATCAAGGCCGAGGATCTCGACCAGATCCCGTCGGCGTACTGGGGCGACATCAAGGTCGACAACGACAAGATCGAGGACGAGCTCTCCCGCGTCGTCGACGCGATGCGCGAGCAGCGCGAGCGCATCAAGACGCTCTTCGAGGAGAAGATCGACCGCTTGAAGGGCGGGGACGAGCTGCCGCCCGGCGTCATCAAGATGGTGAAGGTGTTCGTCGCCATCAAGCGCAAGCTGCAGGTGGGCGACAAGATGGCGGGACGCCATGGCAACAAGGGCGTGCTCTCGCGGATCCTCCCCGAGGAGGACATGCCGTACCTGCCGGACGGCACGCCGGTCGACATCGTCCTGAACCCCCTCGGCGTCCCGTCGCGCATGAACGTGGGGCAGATCCTCGAGACCCACCTCGGATGGGCTGCCCGGGAGCTCGGACGGCAGCTCGCGAGCGAGCTGCCGGGCGAAGGCATCGAGGGCGTGGACGGCATCCGGAGGAAGCTGAGGGAGATCTACACGAACAAGGACGTCGTCGAGCTGGTCGAGCAGATCAGCGACGATGACCTCGCGAAGATCGTGCGCAAGTCGGCGCGCGGCATCCACGTGGCGTCCCCCGTGTTCGACGGCGCGACCGAGGACGAGATCTTCGGGATGTTGAAGCGGGCTGGTCTCTCGCCGAGCGGCCAGATCAACCTGTACGACGGCCGCACGGGCGAGCCGTTCGAGCAGCCCGTGACCGTCGGCGTGATGTACATGATGAAGCTGCACCACCTGGTCGACGACAAGATCCATGCCCGTTCGACGGGCCCGTACTCGCTCGTCACCCAGCAGCCGCTCGGTGGCAAGGCGCAATTCGGCGGCCAGCGGCTCGGGGAAATGGAGGTCTGGGCGCTGGAGGCGTACGGCGCCGCCTACAGTCTCCAGGAGATGCTGACGGTGAAGTCCGACGACGTCGCGGGGCGTACGCGCATGTACGAGGCCATCGTCAAGGGCGAGAACGTCCTCGAGCCTGGCCTCCCCGAGTCGTTCAACGTCATGGTGAAAGAGCTGCAGAGCCTGGCTCTGGACGTGGAGCTGATCGAGGAGCAGTCCGGTCAGGCGCAGGGCTAGAGCGGAGACGACAACATGGTGATGGAAGACCTCTTCAATCTGTTCGAGAAGCCGAAGAACCCCGTCGCGTTCAACGCGCTCAGGATCTCGCTTGCCTCGCCGGACAAGATCCGGTCGTGGTCGCACGGCGAGGTGAAGAAGCCCGAGACCATCAACTACCGGACCTTCAAGCCGGAGCGTGACGGCCTCTTCTGCGCCAAGATTTTCGGTCCGACCAAGGACTACGAGTGCAACTGCGGCAAGTACAAGCGCATGCGGCACCGCGGCGTCGTCTGCGAGAAGTGCGGCGTCGAGGTCATCCAGTCGAAAGTGCGGCGCGAGCGGATGGGGCACGTCGACCTCGCGACTCCGGTCGCGCACATCTGGTTCCTGAAGAGTCTCCCGTCTCGCATCGGTACCCTCCTCGACATGACGCTCAAAGATCTCGAGAAGATCCTGTACTTCGAGTCGTTCGTCGTCACGAGCTCGAAGAAGGAGCTGCCGGGTCAGCCGTTCGAGTACAAGGAGGTGCTGTCCGAGCAGCGCTATCGGAAGGCGATGGAGGAGCACGGCCCGGACTCGTTCAAGGCCGAGATGGGCGCCGCAGCCATCCGGAAGCTTCTCGCCGACATCGAGGTCGACGAGGAGTCCGAGCGCCTGCGCGTCGAGATGCGCGAGGTCGGCAGCGAAGCGCGTCGCAAGAAGATCGCCAAGCGTCTCAAAGTACTGAACGCGTTCCGCGTCTCCGGCAACCGTCCGGAGTGGATGATCCTCGAGGTCATTCCGGTCATCCCGCCGGATCTCCGGCCCCTCGTTCCGCTCGACGGCGGCCGGTTCGCGACGTCGGACCTCAATGATCTCTACCGCCGCGTCATCAACCGCAACAATCGTCTGAAGCGCCTCATGGAGCTGAGCGCGCCGGACATCATCATCCGGAACGAGAAGCGCATGCTGCAGGAGGCCGTCGACGCGCTTTTCGACAACGGTCGCCGCGGTCGCGCCATCACCGGTCCGAACAAGCGTCCGTTGAAGTCGCTCTCGGACATGCTGAAGGGCAAGAGCGGTCGGTTTCGTCAGAACCTGCTCGGCAAGCGCGTCGACTACTCGGGGCGTTCCGTGATCGTGGTCGGCCCCGAGCTCCGACTGCACCAGTGCGGTCTGCCGAAGAAGATGGCCCTCGAGCTCTTCCGGCCGTTCATCTACAACAAGCTCGAAGAGCGCGGCTTCGTCACCACCATCAAGAGCGCGAAGAAGATGGTGGAGAAGGAAAAGTCCGAGGTTTGGGATATTCTCGACGAGGTCATCCGTGAGCACCCGGTGCTGCTGAACCGCGCGCCGACGTTGCACCGGCTGGGCATCCAGGCCTTCGAGCCGATTCTCATTGAAGGCAAGGCCATTCAGCTCCATCCGCTCGTCTGCGCGGCCTACAACGCCGACTTCGACGGCGACCAGATGGCCGTGCACGTGCCCCTGTCGGTCGAGGCGCAGGTCGAGGCTCGCGCCTTGATGATGTCGACGAACAACATCCTGTCACCCGCCAACGGCCGGCCGATTATCGTGCCGACGCAGGACATCGTGCTCGGGCTCTATTACATGACTCGTGAGAAGCCGATGGTCCAAGGGCAGGGGAAGCGCTTCTCGAGCCCCGAGGAAGTTCGGATCGCCTACGACCAGGGCGAGGTGCACCTCCAGGCGCAGGTCAAGGTTCGGATCAACGCCACCCTCGTGGACACGACGGTCGGCCGCATTTTGCTCTACGAGATCGTACCGCCGGAGCTCAGCTTCGCCGACGTCAACAAGGTGATGAAGAAGAAGGAGCTCGGCGAGCTGATCGACATCGCGTACCGCCGCGCCGGCAACAAGGCGACGGTCATCTTCGCGGACAAGCTGAAGGACCTCGGGTACGAGTTCGCCACCAAGGCGGGAATCTCGATCGGCATCAAGGACATGCTGATTCCGCCGCAGAAGGGCGAGTTGCTCGACGAGGCGACGAACGAGGTCCGGCAGATCGAGGACCAGTACAACAAGGGCCTCATCACCGACGGCGAGCGGTACAACAAGGTCGTCGACATCTGGGCGCAGGTCACGGACCGCATCGCCGACGAGATGTTGAGCCAGCTCCGGACCGATACGTACACCGACGAGAAGGGCGCCGAAAGCACCTCGCTCAGTTTCAACCCGATCTTCATGATGGCCGACTCCGGCGCCCGTGGCAGCGCGCAGCAGATCCGCCAGCTCGCCGGCATGCGTGGCCTCATGGCGAAGCCGTCCGGCGAGATCATCGAGACGCCCATCACGGCGAACTTCCGCGAAGGTCTCACCGTTCTGCAGTACTTCATCTCCACGCACGGCGCCCGCAAGGGGCTCGCCGACACCGCCCTCAAGACGGCGAACTCCGGCTATCTCACCCGCCGGCTCGTGGACGTGGCGCAGGACTCCATCATCACGGAGCTCGACTGCGGCACGCCCGACGGCATCGACATGTCGTCGCTCGTCGAGGGGGGCGAGATCATCGAAGGTCTCGGCGATCGCGTGCTCGGGCGCGTGGCGCTCGCCGACGTCCGGGATCCGTACAACGACGAGATCATCGTCCGCGCCAACCACGAGATCGACGAGGCGATCGTCGACGCGATCGAGAAGGCCGGTCTCGAGCGGGTGCAGATCAGGTCGGTGCTCACGTGTCAGTCGCGTCAGGGCGTCTGCGGGCTCTGTTACGGACGCGATCTCGCACGCGGCCACATGGTGAACCTCGGCGAGGCGATCGGCGTGATCGCGGCCCAGTCGATCGGCGAGCCGGGGACGCAGCTGACGATGCGTACGTTCCACATCGGCGGGACCGCGAGCCGGCGCGCGGAGCAGACGACGCTCGAGGCGCGCAACGACGGCATCGTGCGTTTCATCAATCTACAGACGGTCACCAACAACGAGGGCGACGAGGTCATCATCAACCGGAACGGCGAGCTCGCGATCATCGACGTGCCCGAGGCCGGGCGCGAGCGCGAGCGCGAGCGCTACCCCGTCGTCTACGGCGCCAAGTTGAAGAGGCACGACGGCGCGAAGGTGAAGGCCGGGGACCTGCTCGTCGAGTGGGATCCCTACACGCTTCCCACCCTCACGCAGGTGGGCGGTGTCGTGAAGTTCGGCGATCTCCTCGAGGGTGTCACCATCGAGGAGCGCGTCGACGAGCGGACCGGTCTTTCCACCAAGGTCGTGATCGACACCAAGGACGTCGAAAAGCGTCCGCGCATCACGATCAAGGACGCGGCCGGCAACACGGCCAGACTGCCGAACGGCAACGAGGCGCGCTACCAGTTGCCCGTCGGCGTGCACCTCAACGTGTACGAAGGGCAGGAGCTGTCGCCCGGCGACATCATCGCCAAGATGCCGCGCGAGACCACCAAGACGAAGGACATCACCGGCGGTCTGCCTCGTGTCGCCGAACTCTTCGAGGCGCGCAAGCCGAAGGAGTTCGCGGTCGTCAGCGAGATCGACGGCGTCGTGTCGTTCGGCAAGGACACGAAGGGCAAGCGCAAGGTGGTCGTGACCCCGGAGGTCGGCGAGCCGCGCGAGTACCTCATCCCGAAGGGCAAGCACATCAGCGTGCACGAGAACGATCACGTGCGTGCGGGCGAGCCGTTGATGGACGGCTCTTCGAACCCGCACGACATCTTGACGATCCTCGGCGAGAAGGCGCTCGCCAAGTATCTCGTGGACGAGGTGCAGGAGATCTATCGACTTCAGGGCGTGCGCATCAACGACAAGCACATCGAGGTGATCGTCCGGCAGATGCTGCGCCGCGTACGCATCAAGGACGTCGGGGACGCGGAATTCCTGGTCGGCGATCAAGTCGAGAAGTGGCGCTTCGATGAAGCGAACCAGAAGATCGAGGATGACGGCGGGGAGCCGGCGACGGCCGAGCCGTTGCTCCTCGGCATCACCAAGGCGAGCCTCTCGACCGAGAGCTTCATCTCGGCGGCATCCTTCCAGGAGACGACCAAGGTTCTGACCGAGGCCGCCATCAACGGCAAGGTCGATCGCCTGACGGGCCTCAAGGAAAACGTGATCATGGGCCGGTTGATTCCGGCTGGGACGGGCATCAAGCGCTACGGCCAGGTCGAGATCGAGTCCGAGGAGCCCGAGGAACGTCCGGAGGACCTCCTCGAGGTTCCGACCGCGAAGGTCGAGCCGGAGAGCGCCAGCGCCTAGGCGGTCGCAGCGAAACTGACGGAAACTTGACAGTCCGAACGCGTTCAAATACTTTGCGCGTTTTTGCTGGCCTTTTCGGCGCGGAAGTGTCTTCGCGCCTACAGTGAGACAGGAGCAACGATGCCGACGATCAACCAGCTCATCCGCGGAGGGCGCAAGGCGCAGCGGCGGAAGCTCGCGGCGCCCGCGCTGCAGAGCTGTCCGCAGCGGCGGGGCGTCTGCACGCGCGTGTACACCTCGACGCCGAAGAAGCCGAACTCGGCACTCCGGAAGGTCGCGCGCGTTCGTCTCACCAACGGCATCGAGGTGACCTCCTACATTCCCGGCGTCGGCCACAATCTGCAGGAGCACTCGGTCGTGCTCATCCGTGGCGGCCGCGTGAAGGATCTTCCCGGCGTTCGCTACCACATCGTGCGCGGCACGCTCGACTCGATCGGCGTGCAGGACCGTCGGCAGGGCCGTTCGAAGTACGGCGCCAAGAAGCCGAAGTAGGAACGGAGTCGGTCGATGCCGCGTAAGGGAGAGGTCCGTCGTCGCGAAGTACTGCCCGATCCGAAGTTTCACGATCGGATGGTCACGAAGTTCATGAACACCATCATGATCGAGGGCAAGAAGAGCTTGGCCGAACGCACCTTCTACGGCGCGCTCGACCTCATTCAACAGCGCACGAAAGAGGAGCCGCTCGCGATCTTCAAGCGCGCCCTCGACAACGTGAAGCCCCTCGTCGAGGTGCGTTCGCGGCGCGTCGGCGGCGCGACGTATCAAGTGCCGGTCGAGGTCCGTCCCGCGCGTCGCATCTCGCTCGGCATGCGCTGGTTGGTGTTGAACGCGCGCGCTCGTCCCGAGAAGTCCATGGTCGAGCGCCTCGCCGGCGAGCTCAATGACGCAGCGAACAACCGCGGTGCCGCGATCAAGAAGCGCGAGGACACGCACCGCATGGCGGAGGCCAACAAGGCCTTCGCGCACTATCGCTGGTAATCCGCCATGCCACGCCAGTCACCGCTCGAGCGCACGCGCAACATCGGCATCATGGCTCACATTGATGCCGGGAAGACCACGTGCACGGAGCGCATCCTCTACTACACGGGCATCAATTATAAGCTCGGCGAAGTTCACGAAGGCACGGCCACGATGGACTGGATGGTGCAGGAGCAGGAGCGCGGCATCACGATCACGTCGGCCGCTACCACCTGTTTCTGGAAGGACCACCGGATCAACATCATCGATACGCCGGGGCACGTCGACTTCACGATGGAGGTCGAACGCTCGCTGCGCGTCCTCGACGGCGCCGTCGCGCTCTTCGATTCGGTCGCGGGCGTCGAGCCCCAGTCCGAGACCGTCTGGCGCCAGGCCGACAAGTACGGCGTGCCGCGCATGGCGTTCGTCAACAAGATGGACCGCATCGGCGCGAACTTCTTCCGCACCGTCCAGATGATGCGGGACCGCCTGCGGGCGAACCCGGTCGCGATTCAGCTTCCGCTCGGTACCGAGGACGCGCACGTCGGGGTCATCGACCTGATCGGCATGAAGGCGATCGTGTGGGACGACGAGAGCCTCGGGTCGAAGTATCGCGAGGCCGAGATCCCGAGCGCCGAGAAGGCGCAGGCCGATGAGTATCGCGAGAAGCTGATCGAGGCCGTCGCCGACGCCGACGAGGCCTTGATGGAGAAGTACCTCGAGGGCGGGGCGATCTCGGAGGCCGAGATCCGCGCCGCGGTCCGGAAGGGCTGTCTCGCGATGACGCTCGTGCCCGTCCTCTGCGGGTCGGCGTTCAAGAACCGCGGTGTGCAGTTGCTGCTCGATGCGGTGGTGGACTTCCTTCCGTCCCCTATCGACGTGCCGCCGGTGAAGGGCGTCGATCCGGACAGCAAGGAAGAGTCCGAGCGTGAGGCCAAGGACGGCGCGCCGTTCTCGGCGCTGGCGTTCAAGATCATGACGGACCCCTTCGTCGGCACCCTGACCTTCTTCCGGGTGTACTCCGGCGTTCTCACCTCGGGCGGCTCCGTCTACAACTCGACCAAGATGCGCAAGGAGCGCATCGGCCGCCTCCTCAAGATGCACGCGAACAAGCGGGAGGAGATCAAAGAAGTCTACGCCGGAGACATCGCGGCGGCGGTCGGGCTGCGTTCGACGACGACCGGCGACACGCTCTGCGACGAAGAGAATCCGATCATCCTCGAGTCGATCGAGTTCCCCGATCCCGTCATCGACGTCGCCATCGAGCCCAAGACCAAGGACGATCAGGAGAAGCTCGGTATCGCGCTCCAGAAGCTCGCGACCGAGGATCCGTCGTTCCGCGTGCAGACCGACAAGGAAACGGGTCAGACGATCATCTCGGGCATGGGGGAGCTGCACCTCGAGATCATCGTCGATCGCCTGCTCCGCGAGTTCAAGGTCGACGCCAACGTCGGCAAGCCGCAGGTCGCGTATCGCGAAACGATCCGCCAGAAGGTCGAGCAGGAAGGCAAGTTCGTCCGCCAGACCGGTGGCCGCGGTCAGTACGGCCACGTGTGGATCACGCTCGAGCCGCTGCCGCCGGGTGGCGGGTTCGAGTTCGTCGACGGCACCAAGGGCGCGCCGATCCCGAAGGAGTACGTGCCGGCCGTCGAGAAGGGCATCAAGGAGGCTTTCGAAGGCGGTGTGCTCGCCGGTTATCCGATGGTCGACGTGAAGGCCGTTCTCATCGATGGCTCGTACCACGACGTCGACTCGTCCGAGATCGCGTTCAAGATCGCCGGCTCGATGGCCGCCAAGGAGGCGGCGGGCAGGGCGAAGCCGATCATCCTCGAGCCGATCATGGCGGTCGAGGTGGTGGTGCCCGAGGATTTCATGGGCGAGGTCATGGGCGATTTGAGCAGCCGCCGTGGCCGTATTCAGGGAATGGATTCGCGGGCGGGCGCCCAGGTCATCAATGCCCACGTTCCGCTCGCTCAGATGTTCGGTTACTCGACGGATCTGCGCTCCAAGACGCAGGGGCGCGCCACTTACACCATGCAGTTCGCTCACTACGAGCCGGTGCCGCAGGCCATCTCGGAAGAGATCGCGGCCAAGGCCGTGGGCGCGTAGCCGGAGGAAGGTATGAGCAAGGCGAAGTTCGAGCGGAAGAAGCCGCACGTGAACGTGGGGACGATCGGGCACGTGGATCACGGGAAGACGACGTTGACGGCGGCGATCACGAAGACGCAGGCGGCGAAGAAGTTGGCGG
>JADLHM010000128.1 GCA_020848745.1 Deltaproteobacteria bacterium
TCGCATTGGGAATGGCCTTTCGTTGTGGTGGATGTTGGATGCTCGCAACACCCGCTCTACCACAATGAAGGGCCTTCTCAGTGCCCCGCACCGCTCGGACTCGTCAGATTTTCTGTCACATCAGGGTCAATGTAACGTGAGGAGGGAAGTAGTTGGCGTAGAACGCTATGCCGGCGAGGATGAGCCAGTGAGGGCGCAGTCCTGGCCACGGTAGGGCCCAATAGACGGCGAACACCGTCGCCAAGAAAAAGGCGTAGAGCCAGGTATTGAAGAGCATCGAGGGGGTCAGGGTCTCCGAACGTGTAACAGTAGCTGACTGAGTCCCAGGTAGGCAAAACCTCGCTTCGCGGCGATCCGAAGAACTCGGGCAGATCGGCGCCAACCGACTTCGCGTAGGTGAGAGCTGGGATGCGTCATGGGAAGCCTGCTGCGTGAACGAACGTGCATGATCGGGTGAAGTATGTCGCGGCGTTCATTGCGCTGGTGGCGCTGTTCGTCGCCTTTCGCGGGGCCCTTCTGTTGTCGTCGTACGACGAGACCAACAATTGGGAGGAGCCGGTCTTTCTCTTCAGTGGTCTCGAGCTCGCACGCGATGGAATCGGTCGCGTGCTCGACCACCAGGACGATCTGAATCACGGCGGCTCCGTCGTGCTGCTGCTGCTCGCGGTGCCGTGGATTCGCCTCGTCGGGACGAGCCTCGTCGCGCTCAAGGGGCTGGCGCTCGCGTGGTCCACGCTGACGTTGATCGCCTTCGTCGCCGTGGGGTGGCGTCATTGGTCGCCGCGGGTCGCGCTGTGGTTCGGTCTGTGTTTTGCCTTGGCGAGTCCGACGTTCGCCCGCTTGAACGTCACCCTCGTAGGGTCGCACCCCGAATCTTTGCTGCCGGTGGCGCTCGCTCTCGATGCCTACCTGACGTGGGGCCGGGCACGTCGAGAAGGACGTCGCGAATCGGCGTGGTGCGCCCTTCGGCTGGGTTTGGGAAGCGGGATGGCCCTGTGGATGTCGTACGTGTCGGCGCTCTTCATCGTCCCGATCCTCGTCCTTCGTACGGTCGTGTGCGCCGATCGCATGCGACTGCCGCTCGTGGCGATGGGGGGGATCATCGGAGTCACGCCATGGGCCGCGCAGAATCTATGGCTGCGGCCGCACGGTGCGTGGATGTGGCGTACGCACGTGACCAGCGCCCCCTCGCGTGACTGGCTCCGTGACGGCGGACGGATCCTCACCGAGCTCGCGACGTCGTTCGGATGGGCATCGCCTGGCGGAGAGTGTGTACTGGCGGCGTGTGGGGCCGCGTTGCTGACGCTTACGGGGGCGCTCGTCCGGAGTCGGGATCGGCGCGTGCGCGATCGGTACTGGGACCTCCTACCGTTCGCGATCGCACCCTACCTGGGTTTTCTCATGCTGCTGGCGGCGCGCATATCGCCGTCGCCGGACGAAGGGTACTACTATGCTCGCTTCTACGTGGCGCTACAGGTCGCGCTGTTCTGGGTGTCGGCGCTCGTAGCCGATCGCTGGGCGACCTCGATGAGCGACCGCCTCGTTGCCGCGATCGTCGTACTCCTGGCGGCCGGGGCATTGGCGGGGCAGGGGCGGCTGCTCGGTCGGGGGACGAGCTACGCGGCGGATCTCGAAGCGGACCGTGCGGAGGGATGCATGGTCTTCGGAGTCGCGGAAGCGGATCGCGCACGCGACTGGTCGAGCGCGACCGCCCGCCTCGGCGCTCTCGTCGACGCGCGGTGCCGCGATCGAGCGTTCGCCGGATTGGGATGGGGGGTGGCGGCGCGCTTCCTCGCCGGCCATGATCTCGACGCCGCGCATGAAGCGCTCCGGTCGATCCGCGATGCCAGGTTTCGTTGGGCGGCCTGTGGAGGATTTCATTTTCTCGTCCACCATGCGGCTTCACCCGTGAGCCCGAGTGTCATCGAGCAGGTGAGAACGATGCTGCGGACGACGTGTGAGCAGCCGCGCGTATGAGCATGCCGCGTGCGATCGCCGTTGGGCTCATCGTCCTGCTCGGTGTCGTCGGGCTCGGTGCGGCGACCACCGGTTACCGATCGAGCGCCCCGGCGCGGCCGAACCTCGTCCTCATCAACGTCGATACCCTGCGCGCCGATCACCTCGGCTGTTACGGCTACGGTCGCGACACGTCCCCGTTCATCGACGGTCTCGCTCGTGCGGGCGTGCGCGTCGTGGACGCACGCACCAACTCCTCGTTCACGCGTGAGGCGGTGGCCGCGCTGTTCACCGGGAAGCTGCCGTCGACGAGCGGCGCCATGGGGTGGGGGGCGAAGCCCGCGGCGAGCGACGAAACGCTCGCGGAGATCCTCGAGCGCGCCGGCTACGCAACCGGGTTCTTCAGCGCCACGACCATGCTGACCGATCCGGGCTTCGCGCAGGGGTTCGGCGTCGCGCGTCACCTCACGGAGGCGTGGGGCGTGAGCGGCCTCGGGCCTCAGCTCTCCGAGGAAGCCCTCGCCTTCGTTGCGCGCGCCTCCGATCGCCCGTTCTTCCTCTACCTCCACTACCTCGATCCGCACGGACCCTATCAGCCGAGCACGGCGCACTATCGCCGGTTCACGTCGACGCCGATCGCCAATCCCCTGAACATCTATGCCGACGTGCGGCCGAGGCTGAACGAGCTCCGCGCTGAAGGGTTCGGACCGGGCGATCCGCGCTTCGAGGATCAAGTCGCGCGTTACGACGCCGAGATCGCCGACACGGACGACGCGATCCGCCAGCTGTTCACCGGCCTCGAGCGGCTCGGGGTGTTGGATGGGACGCGTGTGGTGCTGACCGCTGACCACGGCGAGGAGTTCCTCGATCACGGCTTCGTCGAGCACGCGTGGACGCTCTACGACGACGTGCTGCGGGTTCCTCTCGTCCTGTGGCCGGCGTCCGCATGGCCGACGCCGCCGAAGGGGCGGCTCGCCGCGACGGTCGATCTCCTGCCGACGATCCTCGAGGCGCTCGGTGTCCGCGATCGGCCGGCGGGTCTCGACGGTACGCCGCTCGGCGCCGCGGCGGCGCGTCCCTTCGTCGCGGAGCTGCTGATCGCGGAGCGTAACGTGTTGCGCACGGTGATCGACGGTCGATGGAAATACGTGGCGGCGCAGAAATGGCTGCCGCCCGAAGCGCGGCCTGACGCGGCTCGTGTCGAGAACGAGCTCCGCGACTCCGGAGCGCCGCGGGTCGACCCGTGTGGCGTCGTCGTGCACGAGGAGCTCTACGCGCTCGACGCCGACCCGCGCGAGCAGCGCGACCGGGCGGGGGACGACGTCGCCGTGATGGCGAGGCTGCGGGCCGCGCTGGTGCCGACGCTCGCGGCGTGTCGCGGGTCGCGCACGTCGGGCGCGGCCGGCGGGCCGAGCGAGGAGGACCGCCGGCGCCTTCGGGCGCTCGGATACGTCGAGTAGCGGATGTAGCGGCCGTCGTGGCGTTTTCGGGGGTTGCCGGCTCCGCAGGGCGCATGGCACTCTCGCAAGCGTGGCCGCGGGTGCTCGTCATCGTCCTGAATTGGAACGGCGCCGATGACACGCTCGCCTGCCTCGCGAGTCTCCAGGGCGTGGACTATCCGGCTTTTGGCGTCCTGGTGATCGACAACGGATCGCGCCGGTCGGTGTGTCCGGCGGTGCGAGCGGCGTATCCGGCGGTCGACTGCATCGAGCTGCCGATCAACCAGGGCTATGCGGGCGGAAACAACGTGGGGCTGCGGCGGGCACTCGAGATGCACTATGACTTCGCATACGTTCTGAACAACGACGTCGTGGTCGATTCCGGGGCGTTGCGTGCCGCCGTCGCGGCGGCGCGGTCGGACGGGGTTGCGGCGGTTGGCGGCAAGGTTCTGGCGTTCGACGACCCGGGTCGACTCTGGATGACCTATGGCGGCGTCGACTATCGCCAGAGCCTGGTGAGCCTGGCGGGCTGGGGCGAGCGGGACACCGGTCAGTACGACGAGCCGCGCGACGTCGAATGGGTGCCGGGATGCGCCCTGCTGCTGTCGTGCGGCGCTCTCCGCGACGTCGGCACCTTCGACGAGGACTTCTTCGCGTATCACGAGGACGTCGACTGGTGCGCGAGCGCGCGCGAGCGCGGATGGCGGATCCGATACACGCCCGACGCGATCGTCCGCCACCGCGGCAACCGGACGCTCGGCGGCCCGGCCTACGTCAGCCCGCGCAAGTACCTGAGTGCGCGCAGCACGGTGCTCTTCGCGCGCAAGCACGCCACGACGCTTCAGAAGATCAAGCTGTGGACTTGTATCGTGCTCACCCTGCCGTTCGTGTTCCTGCGCCGTCTGCCGACGGGTGAGGCGGGCGGCGTGTGGCTCAAGGTGCGGGGATGGCTCGACGGCGTGCGCCGTCGCCAGCCGCCGTTCCGCGCGCTCGGGCTGCGTTGAACTCGGAGTACCGACCCACATGGCCAAGAAAGTCGTCGTCATCCCGACGTACAACGAGCGTGCGAACATCGGCGCGATCGTGCCGCAGATCCTCGCGGTCGATCCCGAGATCGAGGTGCTCGTCGCGGACGACAGCTCGCCGGACGGCACCGCCGACGCGGTCGAGCACCTGGCGGGCGAGAGCCCGCGCGTGCATCTCCTCCTGCGCACGGTGCGGCAGGGCATCGGGCCGGCCTACATCGCCGGCTTCAGGCGCGCCCTCGAGATGGGCGCCGACCTCGTCGTGCAGATGGACGCCGACTTCTCCCACCCGATCTCCTCGCTCCCGGCGCTGTTCGCCGAGATCGACGGTGCGGACGTGGTGCTCGGCTCGCGCTACATCAATGGCATCACGGTCGTGAACTGGCCGATCGAACGGCTGCTGTTGAGCTACTTCGGGAACGCGTACGCCCGCGCGATCACCAAGATGCCCGTCCGGGACATCACCGGAGGGTTCAAGTGCTGGAAGCGGCGCGCGCTCGAGATGGTCGACCTCGATCGCGTCCGGTCGAACGGCTACGCGTTCCAGATCGAGATGTCGTACCGCCTCTGGCGCAAGGGCGGCCGCATCAAGGAGTTGCCGATCATCTTCGCCGATCGGACGGTCGGCGAGTCCAAGATGAACAAGCGCATCAGCATCGAGGCCTTCTGGATCGTGTGGTGGTTGAAGATGCAGGACCTGCGCGGGAAGCTCTGACGGTGGCGGCGACGCGGCCGCACTTGTTCGTTCTCAATGAGCGCGACCTCGCGAACCCCCTGGCCGGGGGCGCCGAGGTGCATCAGAACGAGGTCTTCGGGAGGCTCGCGGCGCGCGGCTTCCCGGTGACGGTGGTGTGCGCCGGTTATCCAGGGGCGCCGCCGGTTGGCGAGGAGCGCGGCATGCGCGTCCTGCACGCCGGCAACCGGTACACGTTCTACCTTCGCGGCCCGCTCGTCGCGCATCGTCTCGTGCGTGACGTCGGGGACCGCGCGTTGCTGGTCGAGAACCTGAACAAGCTGCCGTTCTACGGGCCGCTCTGGTCCAACGTGCCGGTGCTCGGCCTCGTGCACCACCTCTTCGGCGCCACCGCGTTCCGGCAGGAGCGGTTCCCGATCGCGGCCGCGACGTACTTGAGCGAGCGTCCGATTCCCTGGGTCTACCGGCGCGTGCCGATGATCGCGGTCTCGCCGAGCACGCGCGACGATCTGATCGCGCGCGGCGTCCCGGCGGCGAACGTCACGTTCATTCCGAATGGACTGGACCACGAACGGTACCGGCCGGCGGGGCAGGCGCCCGGGCCGACGGTGCTGTCGCTCGGGCGGGTCGAGACCTACAAGCGCATCGACGTCGTCATCGACGCGATGCCGCGCGTGCTGGCGCGCGTGCCGGCGGCGAAGCTCGTGATCGTCGGGCGCGGCGAGGCGGTCGCGGATCTCGAGCGGCGGGTCGCGCGTCTGCGCCTCGCATCGGCCGTCGAGTTCCGCGGCTTCGTGGATGAGGCCGAAAAGGTCGCGCTCTACCAGTCGGCGCGCGTCTTCGTGAACCCTTCGGAGAAGGAGGGCTGGGGCCTCACGGTGCTCGAGGCGGCGGCGTGCGGCGCCCCCGCGGTGGCGAGCGATTCGCCGGGGCTTCGTGACTCGGTTCGCCACGACGAGAGCGGCCTGCTGGTGCCGCACGGCGACGTCGGGGCATGTGCCGCCGCGATGCTGCGTCTCTTGAGCGAGGACGCGACCTGGGAGAGCCTCCGGGCCGGAGCGCTCGCCTGGGCGGCGCGTTTCACATGGGACAGCGTCACCGATCAGATCGAGGCCGTGATCGATCGTGTGGCGGGGTTCGGCGTCCGGACGTGAGCGCGGCACGCGAGCCTCGACGCACGATGCCCGACTTCGCCTCCCGGACGCGCCGTGCGGCGATCGCGGTCGCCGCGTTCGTGTACGCCCTCGCGTACCTCCTGCCGTTTCGCGCCTACGGCCTGAACGTCGAGGACGAAGGGACGTTGCTCTATCAGATCGGCCGCGTGGTGCGCGGCGAGCTTCCGTACCTCGACTTCAGCACCGGCTATACGCCCGGCTTCTTCGCGCTGAACGCGGCCGCCTGGCGTGCGACCGGCGACCTGGTCGCGTTTCGGACCCTCCTCGCACTCGTGCACGCGGCGAGCGTCGCGGGTCTCGCGGCGCTGCTCGCGGGGATGGCGCGGCCGTGGATCGCGCTGGTCGTTCCGGCGCTCTATCTCGCCTTCATTCCCGTCTACCCGGGCGAGTTCTGCGCGTTCAACATCGCATACCCGGCATGGTTCGCGACGGCGGGGTGGCTCGCGACGGCGGGCGCGGTCGTCGCGTTCGTGTGCGGGGGACGCCGCGCCTGGCTCGCGGCGGCGGGGGTCGCCGCCGCGGCGACCCTCGCGATGAAGCCCAACGCGGGGGTGTTCGCATTTGCGGCGGCGGCGGCCAGCGTCCTTGCCACCGAGCGCACCGCCGATGGCATGGGCGGCCGCCTGGTCGCCGCGCTCTGGGCGCTCGTGTTCGTCGCCATCTTCTTCGGCGTGGTCGTCGTGTTCGGGATCGTGCCGCGCCCGCTCGACGCGGTGATCTACCTCGTTCCGCTCGCGCTGGTGATGGCCGGTACGGCGACGCGCGGGCGCGTCCGACGGATCGGTGCTCTCGGTGACCTCGTGGTCCTCGGCGTCCCGTTCCTGGCGCTCTCGGGGCCCTGGCTCGCGTACTTCTGGCGGCGCTTGGGAACGGCGGGATTCCTGCGCGAGGTTCTGTTGATCGGGTCGGGTGCGGCCGACATCTACTACGTTCCCTTTCCCCGGCCGGAGCCGTGGGGGCTGTTGGTGACGGTTCTCGCCGTGGCCTATGCCGTCGCCGCGCTGTTCGCGAAGCGCTGGGTCATGCCGCGGACGATGTTCGCGGCGATCGTCGGGGCCGTCGCGGCGGCGGCCGCGGCGGTTGCGCACTTCGGCGTCATGCCGGAAGGGCTCCTCTGGTCGATGATCTGGCAGCTCCAGAGCGCGGCCTTCACGCTCACGATCGTGGCGCACCTCGCGGGCGTGTGCTGGCTCTGGCGGGGCCGGCGGCGCGGTGGACGGCCGGTGGGCGACGGCGTCGCAGTGGTGCTGCTCGTCTTCTCGAGCTTCATGTTCCTGCAGCTCTATCCGCGCGCCGACTTCATGCACCTCCTGATCGCCGCCCCGCTCTCACTGGTGTTCGCCGGCTTTCTGCTCGAGCGCGTGCTGCGCGCGTGGGAGCACGCGCTCGCGACCCGTCATCGGCAGGCGCTGCGCGCGATTGTCGTCGGCACGGTGGCGCTGCCCGTCGCTGCCATCGGCATCGGTGTGCTGCCGGGGACGCAGATCCTGAGCGCGGGTTCGCGATTCGTCCTTCCCTTCGCGGTGGCGCCGGTCGGCGTGGAAGAGGCGCGCGCCGGAGACCTTCGCGCGCTCGCGGCCGCCAGCGAACGTGTGGCGTCGACGATCCGCGCGACGGACGCGACGGTCGGGTTCCCCAGCATAGGCGCCGTGCTGTTCCTGGCCGGCGGCCGCAACCCGACCCCGCACGACTATTTCTTCCCCGGACGGCCGGACCACCGCGAGGAGGCCGAGATCCTCGACCTGCTCGCCGCCGCGCGGCCCGCGACGGTGACGGCGCTGAATCGGCAGTTCACGTTCTTCGACGCGGCGCCGGCATACTACTTCCTGCTTCGCGGCTTCGTGCGCGCTCATTTCCGGCTCGCCGAGCGGGATGGGAGGTTCGACGTGCTCGATCGGACGGCCGCGCGGCCGCGGGCGGCACGGACCGGCGAGGGCCCGCACCCGGCGTGGTCGGTCGAGGAGGCGCGTGCGCGGGCGGGGCGCGGCGGCGAGCTCGCATCGCGATTGCGGGCGATCTCCGCGCTGGAGGCGTATCCTGCGGCGGCGACGGCGCCGACGCTGCTCGCGCTCGCGGGTGATCCCGACGCGTTCGTGCGGCGCGCCGCGGTTACCGCGCTGCTCGCGGCGGCCGCCCGCGAGCCCGCGCGCGGGCTCGAGGTCTACGCCGCCGCGGGCGGACTCGATCGGCGCGCGCGCATCCTGCTGCTGCGCACCGTCCGCGACCTCCGCGATCCGCGCGCGGCTTCGTATCTCTTCGCGGAGGCCGCGTCGGGAGACGGGCGCGTCGTGCGCGATGCGCTCGGGGCGATGAAGGTGACGCGCGCTCAGACGGCGGCGCGCGTCCGACTCTGGGCCGGACCGGAGATGCCGGCGGCATGGCCGGGAAGGGCGGCGCTCGTGGCGTCGGCGCGGGCGACGCTCGTCGACGAAGCCGCGCCCGTCGAGGCCGCCGCCTTCGCGGCCGAGGTCGCGGGGCTTCTCGACGACGAGGCGATGGTCGAGCCGCTTCGCGTGCGTCTGCGCGCGGGCATTCCGCGGCAGCCGGGCGACGCGCCGCTCGCGGACGCCGCGGTCACGGCCTCGGCGGCGACCGCGCTCGCGGTGCTCGCGCCCGACGCGCTCGCCTGCCAGCTCACGGCGCTCCTGGCGCGGCGCGAGGCGCCGATCGCGGAGCTCGTGCCCTCCGTGTTGCTGGATCTGGCCGCCGCGGGTCGAGCGACGCGCGTCGAGGTGGTGGACTGTCTGCGCGACGCCATAGCATCGGGTAGCGAGCCGGCTCTGTGGACGGCAGCCGCGCTCCGGGATCCCGCGCTCGCCTCGGTCGTGCGGACCGCGCTGGCGAGCGAGGCCGCGGACGTGCGGCGCGCGGCGGCCTGGACGCTCGGGGAGCTGCCCGCCGATCCGGAGGCCGCGAGGCTGCTCGCTGCCGCCGCCGATGGCGACGCGGACGACATCGTGCGCCGTCTTGCGCGCAAGGCCCATAGCAAGCAGACCGGGGCGGTTCCGCGCTCCCTCGAAAATGCCGACGGTACGGCCTTTTCCCGGTCCGTGGTTGCGGGCTACAACACACTTCGCGATCTCCCACCGAGGACCCGGAAGGATCGGTATGACCCGAGCGGCGGTTTCTCCCATACTTCATAGCGGCGAACGTCCCGGTTCCGGCGAGGGATTCGCGTACGACGAGGCGCGCCACGTTGCCGCGTATCTCTATGCCCGAGAGCTCGCTCGGGACCGGCAGGTGCTCGACGCGGGCTGCGGCGAAGGGTTCGGGACGGTGCTGCTCGCCGAAACCGCGCGACGCGTGACGGGCATCGACTACTCCGCGGCAGCCGTGAAAACCGCGACCGCGAAGTACAAACGTCCGAATCTCGACTTCCGACACGTCGACGTCTACAAATTGCCCGGCCTCGGCCTCCGTTTCGATCTCGTCACGAATTTTCAAGTGCTCGAGCACCTCGCCGATCCGGTGGAATTCCTCACGGCGGTTCGCGCGGCCTTGAAGCCCGGAGGCGTGCTCATGCTGGCGACGCCGAACCGGCTGACATCGGTTTCGGAGAATCCGTACCACCTGCACGAGTACGTCGCCGGCGAGCTCGAGAGCCTGTTGCGTCCGCTCTTTGGCCGGATCGATCTCTATTCCATGATGGGGAACGACAAGGTTCGCGCCTTCGATGCCGAGCGAGCGCGACAGGTGCGACGCATCCTGCGTTTCGATCCTTTCGGCCTCCGCAAGATCCTGCCGGAGCGCGTGGTGAAGTGGTTGTTCGGGCGGCTGGCGGTGCGCGTGCGGCGACGGGTCGCCGAGGTGGATCAGGCCAGCCGCTCGATCGCGCCGAGCGACTTTCACGTGCTCGAGTCCGTCCGTCCCGAGGCTCTCGATTTGATCGCGTTGTGCAGGGTCTAGCGCCGGAATATGAGGCGGCGCGGATGGCGGCGCTGCCGACGCCCTGCACCCTCTGCGGCGGCACGGGCTACGACCTCGTGCACGACATGGGCTGGCGACGGATCTTGCGTTGCGCAGGCTGCCGGCTCGTGCGCGCCGATCCGCTGCCGTCGCTCGCCGAGAAGGCCATCATCGAAACCCAGGGCTACACCGACGAGACGGCCTTTCCCGAGGTGCGGGATTTCTTCGCCAACTGCCACCGCAACTTCGTGGAGGATCCGGTCATCCGCGAGATGCGCCGCCATCTGGAGCGCCTGGAGCGGATCACCGGGGGACCAGGAAAACTGCTCGACATCGGCGCCGGTACCGGCATCTTGATGCATCTCGCGCGCGAGCGCGGCTGGCAGGTCCAGGGCATCGACATCTGCTCGCTCACGGCCGAAAAGGCGGCCCGCGAGTTCGGCGTGGAGGTCGTGGTCGCGCCGATCGAGGAGCACGGGTTCGCCGATCGCTTCGACGCGATCACCATGCTCGACGTGCTGGAGCACGTCGTCGATCCGCTCGCGACGCTGCGGCGCGCCTACGACCTCCTGCGGCCCGGCGGCGCGATCGCGATCGCGGTCCCGAATCAACGCTGCCTGCTGACGTCGCTGGTGGGCGCGTACGCGCGCGTGCGCGGCCCGGCGGCGAACGGCCTGCTCTTCCGGCTCTACGTGCCGCAGCACCTCCACTACTTCACGCCGCCGACGCTTCGCCGCATGGTGGAGACCGCGAAGTTCCGCATCCGCGAGCTCCGGCAGGGCGCGGTCTACCTCGGGCGCTACCGCATGTCGCTCGCGATGCGGATCCCGCTCGAGATGGTCCTCGCGGCGGGCGCGGCGATCGGCATGAACGCGCGCCTCGCCGTGCTCGCCGTGAAGGACTAGACCAATCCAGGAGTCCCCCCGGCTATGCCGGGGAGGCAGCCGAAGTTTGACATTTCCGGGAGTCTAACGACGGGACTCCCCTCCGTGAGCCGCTCAAAGCCACACGAAGGGGAGTCCCATGCA
>JADLHM010000129.1 GCA_020848745.1 Deltaproteobacteria bacterium
ACGTGCCGGCGCCGGCGATCGTGCCGCCGGTCGCGAGGATGACGAGGCGCGGTTTGCCCCTGGCCGCGGCGGGCGCGCCGTGGAGCGCGAGCGCGAGCGCGGCCGTCACGGCGGTGGTGGTCGCGAGGCGGATCGATCGTGGCAAGGCGTTCATGGTCGGCCTCCTCATGGAAGATTCGTGGTCTTCAGGATCCGCGACGATGCTGCCGCGCGATCCGTACGTCGGGCTTGCCGTCGACGGGCGCCGCGCATCGCTCGGTCCGCCAGCCGGAGCCGCCGGTGTCGTGTATCACCACGCTCACGGCGGGTTCCAGCCAGGTGCGTCGCCGTGGCCCGTGGCGATGGCGTTGCTCGCATGCGGTCGACGTCTGGCGCGCGTCTCCCGGCCCCTCAGGCTCTGGGCGGCAGCAGGTAGAGCGTGATGGCGAAGACCAGGTAGACCGCCAGCACCAGGACGCCGCTGAACCACGCGGTCCGGCTGCCGTCGGACACCATGGAAGCCGTGAGGGTCGCCAGGAGCATCATGACGACCGCGCCCGGCCAGAACTGCAGGCTCATCGGCGACGGGGCGACGACGTAGCTCGCGAGCACGAGCGCCGGCGCCACGAACAGGGCGATCTGCGCGGCGCTCCCGAGCGCGATGCCGATGCTGAGATCGAGCCGGTCCTTGCGCGCCGCCGCGAAGGCCGACGCCATCTCCGCGGCGCCTCCCACCAGCGCCACGACGATGAAGCCGACGAACGCCTGGCTCATGCCGAGCTCCAGGGCGGCGCCCTGCACGGACGCGACGAACACCTCGCTGACCAGCGCGACCAGCACCGTCACGACGGCGAGCGTGGCGAGCGCGACGCCGATCGGCCACGGCGCCTCGTCCGCCTCCGCGTGCGCCGCGGTGCCGAAGAACTCGCGATGGGTGCCGAGGGAGAAGAGCAGCCCGAGGCCATAGGTCGCGATTAGCAGGAGCGCAAGGCAGAGGCTCAGCGTCTGGGTGAAGGCGGCGCTCGCGGGCGCATCGGCCGCGCCGATCGCCGACGGGATCAGGAGCGCGATCGTCGCGAGGAACAACTGGCTCGCTTGCAGCCGGGCGCTCGCGCGGTTGAACGTCTGGACGTGGTGTGCGAGCCCCCCGAGCAGGAACGACGCCCCGAGCATGAAGAGCGAGTTGGTGACGATCGCCCCGGCGATCGAGGCCTTCACCAGTACGTACTGCCCGGCGCGGAGCGCCGTCAGCGCGATCACGAGCTCGGTCAGGTTCCCGAGCGTCGCATTCAAGAGTCCGCCGACCATGTCGCCCGTCTTGGCCGCCACCGACTCGGTGGCATGGCTGAGGAGCGTCGCGAGCGGGACGATCGCGAGGATGGAGAGCGCGAAGAGCGGGGTGTGCGCTTCGGGTGCGAGCGCCTCGCCGGCCAACACCGCCGGGACGAAGACCAGCAGCCAGAGGAGGGGCGTGGCGCGGATTTCTGCCAGGAGTACGCGCATGCGCGAAGCGGTGCCGTGGCCCTTCAGCGCTTGCCGGGCTTGGGGTAGGCGCCGCGGTCGAGCCCGGTCAGCTTCGCCGGGTCGAGGAGGGCGCGGATCTGGTCCTCGGTGAGGATCCGCTTTTCGCGCACGATCTCGAGGATGCCCTTGCCGGAGCGGTACGCCTCGGCGGCGAGCTCGCTGGCGCGTTCGTAGCCGATCACCGGATTGAGCGCGGTCACGATGCCGACGGTCCGTTCGATGTCCCGTGCGACGTTCGCCTCGTTGACGCGGATGCCGTCGACGCACTGGGTGCGAAACGCCGCCATCGTGCGCTCGAGGAGCTCCTGCGACTCGAGCACCGCGATCGCGACCAGCGGCTCGTAGGCGTTCAACTGGAGCTGGCCGTGCTGCGCCGCCAGCATGACGGCGGCGTCGTTCCCCATGACGCGGAACGCGACCACGTTCAGCACCTCGGGCATCACCGGGTTCACCTTGCCCGGCATGATCGAGGAGCCGGGCTGCAGCGCCGGGAGGCTGAGCTCGTTCAACCCGGCGCGGGGCCCGGAGCCGAGCAGGATCAGGTCGCTCGCGATCTTGGAGAGCGTGATGGCGAGGCCGCGGACGGCGGCCGAGTAGGTGACGAAGCCCTGCAGGCTCGCGGTGCCGGCGATCATGTCGGCGGCGGGGACGATCGGCTTCCCGGTGAGCCGCGCGAGCTCGCGGGCGCACTTCGCGGCGTAGCCCTTCGGCGCGTTCAGGCCGGTGCCGATCGCGGTGCCGCCCATGTTGACGGCGTAGAGCGCGCGCTCGGCGTCGAGCAGGTTTTGCGCCTCGGTCTCGAGGGTCGCCGCCATGGCGTGCAGCTCCTGGCCGACGGTCATCGGCACGGCGTCCTGCAGCTCGGTGCGCCCCATCTTCAAGGTGGCGATGTGCTCGTCCGCCTTCAGGCGGAATGCGGCCGCGAGCTTTCGCACCTCGGGCACGAGGCGGTCGTTGCCGCGCAGGAACGCGACCTTGAGCGCGGTCGGGTACGCGTCGTTGGTCGACTGCGACATGTTGAGGTCGTCGTGCGAGTCGAGGCTCGCGTAGTCGCCCTTCGGCTTGCCGAGCAGCTCGAGCCCGACGTTGGCGAGCACCTCGTTGGCGTTCATGTTGCTCGAGGTGCCGGCGCCGCCCTGGTAGAGGTCGACCGGGAACTGCTCGCGGTGGCGGCCGTTCAGCACCGCCTCGCAGGCGCGCTCGATCGCGGCGGCCTTCGCCTTGGCGAGCGCGCCGACGGCGGCGTTGGCGCGGGCCGCGGCGAGCTTGGTGACGACGAGTCCGTCGACCAGGTCCGGGTAACGCGAGAGCGGCACGCCGGAGATCCGGAAGTTCTCGAGCGCGCGGGCGGTCTGGACGCCGTAGTAGGCGTCGGCGGGCACGGCCTTGTCGCCGAGCAGGTCGTGCTCGACGCGGGTCGGCGGACCGGCGACGGCGGCGGAGGCGACGGCGAGCAGCAGCACGGGAACGACGCCGGCCGAACGGATCAATGACGACGCATGTGACACGGGGATCCTCCTTACCCGAACACGAGGCGCGCGATCGCGAGCGACGCGCACGTCGCCACGATCGTCGTCACCAGTCCGGGACGCATGAAGCTGTGGTTCACGACCCACGACCCGATGCGGGTCGTGCCGGTGCGATCGAAGGACACGGCCGCGAGCACCGTGCCGTACGTGGGGAGAAAGAAGTTGCCGTTGACGGCGGGATAGAGGCCGACGAGGAGCGAGGCCGGGAGGCCGAGCGCGATTCCGACGGGGGTCAGGATGGTGATCGCCGCCGCCTGGCTGAAGAGCAGGAGCGAGAGCACGAAGAGCCCGGCCGCGAAGACCCACGGGCGTGCCCGCACGATCTCGGCGATGCCGCCCACGATCGGCGCCTCGTTGGCGGCGAAGAAGGACGAGCCCATCCACGAGACCCCGAGGATGCAGACGATGGCGACGAGGCCGCCGCGCATGACGCTGCCTCCGAGTGCCTTCGCCGGGTCGGGACGGAAGAGGAGCATCATCAGGCCGGCGGCCGCGAGCATGAGCACCATGATGGCGCGGCTCATCTCGACGCGGCCGTGCTTCACGGCGCCGCTCGCCGCGACCTGCGTGTACTCGGGCCGGACGTCGGGGAAGAGGCCGAGCAGCACGACGCCCACGAGCGCCGCGAGGAAGAGAAGACAGCAGCCGAGCGCGGCGCGCGTGAACGGTGCGGGCGCGGCGGCGGGCCGTGAAGCCGCGGGGGCGCTCGCGGCGGTCGTGTCACTCGTGGTCGCGGTTGCGCTCGCCGCCACCGGCGCCGGGCCGCTCGCGCCGGCGGTTGCGGCCTGGCGCGCGCGCCAGCCCGGATCGTCGGCGAGCTCGGGGCCGCGCCACGCAACGCTCGCGACGCCGGCGACGAGGCCGACCAGCGTCGCCGGCACGATCACCAGCAGGATCTGCGGCAGCGACACGGCGGCCCCGGAGAGCGCGCCCATGAGCGCGACCGTCGCCGCCGAGATGGGCGACGCGACGAGGCCGTGCTGGGCCGCGATCACGCTCATCGAGAGCGGCCGCTCGGGGCGTACGCCCGCCTTCTCGGACACCTCCGCGATCACCGGCAGGAGCGCGTAGGCGACGTGCTGCGTTCCCGCCATGAAGATGAGGGCGTACATGACGAGCGGCGCCAGCAGCGTCACCGAGCGCGGGTTGCCGCGCAGCACGCGCTCGGCGAGCGCCACCACGAGGGCGAGCCCGCCCGCCGCCTCCATGACCGCGAGCGCGGTCACGACCGCGAGGATCATGCCGAGCACCGTCGTCGGCGGCTGGCCGGGCGGCATCGCGAAGAGGAAGACGAAGCAAGCGAGGCCGACGCCCGCGACGATGCCGAGACCGATTCCCCCGATGCGGGCGCCCACAAGGATGCACGCGAGAAGGAGCGCGAGCTCGATCCAGAGCATCGCCGCGACCCTCAGTCGCCGAACGCGATCCCGAGCGTGCGGGCCGTGAGCACGCTGTCCGCGTCGACCGGTACGAGCCGCGTCCGCGCGACCGCCTCCGCGAGCGGCACGTAGGCGACGTGCGGTGGGTTCAGGGCCACCATCACGTCGCGCTTGCCCTCGGCGAGCGCGCGCACGGCGGCGGCGCCGAAGTTCAGGCCGAGCAGGCGGTCGACGGCGACGGGCGAGCCGCCGCGGAGCAGGTGGCCGAGCACGACCGCGCGCGTCTCGCGGCCGGTGAGCGGCCCGAGCTCCGCCGCGACGCGCTCGCCGACGCCGCCGAGCTGCTCGGCGCGGCCGAGCTCGCGGGCCTTCACGCTCACCGCGCCGCCTCGCGGGGCGGCGCCCTCGGCGACGACCACGATGGCGTAGCCGCGGTGCGCGGCGCGCTCTTTCAGGTGCGCGGCGACGACGCCGAGATCGTAGGGGATCTCGGGGAGCAGGATCGCGTCGGCGCCGCCGGCGACGCCGGTGTTGAGGGCGATCCAGCCGGCGTAGCGGCCCATCACCTCGACGACCATGAGGCGGCCGTGCGCCTGCGCGGTCGAGTGCAGGCGGTCGACGCACTCGGTCGCGAAGGCCACGGCGGTCTGGAAGCCGAAGGTCAGCGCGGTCGCGTCGAGGTCGTTGTCGATCGTCTTCGGCACGCCGACCACCCAGAGCCCCTTGGCGGCGAGGCGGTGCGCGATCCCGAGCGAGCCGTCGCCGCCGATCGCGACCAGCGCGTCGAAGCCGTGGGCGCCGAGGCCCGCGAGGAGCTCGTCGGAGCGGTCCGCCTCGCGGAGCGTACCGTTCGGTTGCGGGGTCGGACGCGCGAAGGGGTTGCCGCGGTTGGTGGTGCCGAGGATGGTGCCGCCGAGGTGCGCGATGCGCTCGACCATGGCGGGGGTGAGGCGCACGACGCCGCCGTCGGGATAGTCGGCGGCCCGGTAGATGCCCTCGTAGCCGTCGCGGATGCCGTGCACCTCCCAGCCGAGGCGGTCGGCGCCTTGTACGACGGCGCGGATGACGGCGTTCAGACCCGGGGCGTCGCCGCCCCCCGTGTTGATGGCGATCTTCATGCGCAAGGCTCTCCGCGGTTCGCTCCGAGGGCGGCGCTGCTCACGAGGCGCGCGATCAGAACGGCCAGGTATAGTTGTCCGGCGATCGCCTCGACCACCGTCACGCCGCGCGCGACCTCGGTTTGCGGCACGATGTCGCCGTAGCCGAGCGTCGCGAGCGTGACGAAGCTGAAGTAGATCGCGGTCGACAGCGGGAAGGTCGGGAGCGGCGCTCCGTTGCCGACGTACGAGCCCGGCCAGGCGTGCTCGATCTCACAGTGCAGCATGCCCCAGAAGACGCCGGCGAGCAGGTACGCATCGAGGGCGGCGTAGACGTGCTCGACGCCGACCTCGGGAGCGCGTAGCGCGAAGAGGAGGGCGCCGACGGCGGCCGCGAGCGCGAGCGCGATCACCGGCGGCTGGGTGGCGAACGTGAGCGGGCGGTGCTCGAAGAGGAGGGTCGCGAGACGGGCGGCGAGGAAGATCGCGAGCGCGCCTCGGAGGAGCCGCGAGTGGCGCGTCGGCGCGAAGCCGAAGACCGCCGCGAAGAGGCTCAGCTCGAGGAAGATGCGGAGCCAGTTGCGGTCGAGAGCGAGGGAGGCGAGCAGCGGCCCGGCGCCGATCGTCAGGATGAGGGCGTAGAAGAGCGCGGCGTACCGATGCCGGAAGTACGCATGCAGGAGCCGCTTCATGGCGTCACGTCGTGTGCTGCGATTGCTCGGGTGCTCCGGGAGTCGCCGTCCGTACGACCGTGCCGCGCGCGCTGAGCCCGCGGATGACGACGTAGAAGACCGGGGTCAGCAAGAGGCCGAACCCCGTCACGCCCATCATGCCCGAGAACACCGCGACCCCGAGCGGGTTTCGCATCTCGGCGCCGGCCCCCGAGCCGGTGACGAGCGGCAGCACGCCGAGCCCGAACGCGAACGACGTCATGAGGATCGGCCGCAGGCGGAGCCGGCAGGCGTCGATCGCCGCCGTGGAGCGGTCGGCGCCTTCGTCCTCGCGCGCCTTCGCGAACTCGACGATCAGGATGGCGTTCTTGGCCGCGAGGCCGATCAGCACGACGAAGCCGATCTGGGTGAAGATGTTGTTGTCCATGCCGGCCAGCCAGATGCCGCCGATCGCACTGAGCAGGCACATCGGCACGATCAGGATGATCGCGAGCGGCAGCGACCAGCTCTCGTACTGGGCCGCCAGCACCAGGAAGACGAAGAGGCTGCCGAGCGCGAAGACGAAGGGCGCGGTGTTGCCGGCGAGGATCTGCTGCAGGGTGAGCTCGGTCCACTGATACCCCATGCCACGCGGCAGCTCCTGGTTGGCGATCGCCTCCATGAGGGCGGTCGCTTGGCCGGAGCTCGTGCCCGGCGCCGGGTTGCCGTTGATTTCGGCGGCGGTGAACATGTTGTAGCGGTTGACGATGGCGGGGCCGACCGAGTCCTCGACCGTCAGCAAGGTCGCGAGCGGGATCATGTCGCCGCCGACGCTCCGCACCTTCAGCTTGCCGACGTCCTCGGGCCGGATGCGGAACGAGGAGTCGGCCTGGAGATTGACCTGCCAGTTGCGGCCGAAGCGGGTGAAGTCGTTGGCGTAGGCCGAGCCGAGGTAGATCTGCAGCGTCTCGAACACGTCGCTCAGCGCGACGCCCAGCGCCTTTGCCTTGGTGCGGTCGACCTCGAGATAGAGCTGCGGTTGCTTGGCGCGGAAGCTCGAGAAGAGGCCCACCAGCCCCGGCTGAGCGTTGCCCTTCTCGGCGACGTTGGCGACGGCGTCCTCGAGCGCGCTGAAGCCGGCGTCGGCGCGGTCCTGGATCTGCACCTTGAAGCCGCCGGTCGTGCCGAGTCCTTCGACCGGCGGCGCTCCGAACGCCACCACCTGCGCGTCGAGGATCGTCGCGAAGCGCCGGCGCAGCTCGGCCAGGACGGCCGGGCCGGTCTGCCCGTGCGCGAGGCGCTCCTCGAAGGGGGCGAGGATGATGAAGCCGCCGGCGACGTTCGAGATGTTGTTGCTGGTGAGGACGGAATAGCCGGGAAGCCCGATCACGTGTTGCACGCCCGGTGTGGATCGCGCGAGCTCGGTCACGCGCCGCATCACCTCCTCGGAACGCTCCAGGCTGGCGCCGTCGGGCAGCTGCGCGTTCACGACCAGGTACCCCTTGTCCTGCTCGGGGATGAAGCCCGCCGGGACCGCCGAGAACCCGAATCCGGTGAGGACGAGCAGCCCGACGTAGACGACGAGCGCGATGGTCGAGGCCCGCAGCAGGAGTTGGACGCCGCGTCCGTAGGCGGCGGTGGCGCGGTCGAAGACGCCGTTGAAGGCCGCGAAGAAGCGGTTCAACGCGGCGTTGATCGACCCCGCGAGCAGCCACCCCGCGACGCCGCCGAGGACGAGCATGGCGCGCGGCCCCCAGGTGGCGAGCGCGCCGGCATCGTGCGCGGCCTCCGCGCCGTGACCGCCGCCGCCGAAGAACGATCCGAGCTGCCAGTACGCGAGCAGCGCCAGCAGGAGCACGATCGCCGGCCGCGGCAGGGCCTCGCGTGTCTCGCCGTGTCCTTCGTGGTGCCCGCTCGCTTCCGTGGGCGCGTGGGGCTTCAGGATCAGCGCCGCGAGCGCGGGGGACAGGGTCAGCGCGTTCAGGGCCGAGATCGCCGTCGCGGCGGCGATGGTGAGCGCGAACTGCTTGTAGAACTGGCCGCTGA
>JADLHM010000130.1 GCA_020848745.1 Deltaproteobacteria bacterium
ATCGAACCCTCGACCTACCGATTACGAATCGGTTGCTCTGCCAGCTGAGCTAGGGTGGCGTGGTGGGTGGAACGGCGGGTGAGGGCGAGACCATAGAGGCTCGCACGCGGATGGTCAATCGTCCGCGCCCGGACTACACACGAGACCCATGCGTGCCGTCGTTCTGAAGGAGCCGGGGGTCCTGAAGCTCGAGTCCGTTCCCGACGCCGCGCCGGAGCCGGGCGAGATCCTGTTGCGCGTTCGCGACTGCGGGATCTGCGGGTCGGATCTGCACGCGGCGAAGTACGGGATCGGGATGCCCGCCGACACGATCATGGGGCACGAGTTTCCGTGACGACCGACGCCGGAGGTGATGCGCGGCGTCGCGCCGAGGGGATCAGCCTGGCTTGGTGACGTTCGCGGCCTGAAGGCCTTTCGGTCCCTGCGCGACCTCGAAGGTGACGCTCTCGCCCTCTTGGAGGGAGCGGAAGCCGGAGCCGTTGATCGCGGAATAGTGCACGAACACGTCCTGACCGTCGTCGCCGGTGATGAAGCCGTATCCCTTCTGCGCGTTGAACCACTTCACTTTCCCAGTGGGCACGAGATCCTCCTGACTAGAGCCTCGCCCGTGCGACCGAGCTCGCGCGGGCGCCGAAACGGGGTCGCGATTAACACGATTGGGAATCGGCGGGCAAGAAATTTCGCACTGAAACGGCGCAGGTTTTGTGACGCAGGGCGGCGGTTGTCTCCCCGCACCGCCTCACTTATAAGCGCCCCGATGTCGTCGGACCGCCTCGTGACGCTGTTCAGCTACTACCGCGATGCCGAGCTGCGCGGAGCGACGCTGCTCCTGAAGCTCCTGCAGCGGATGAACGACGACGGCGGCGCGCAGGTGAAGCTCACCAAGCACCTCGAGGACGAGGTGCGGCATGCCTGGCTCTGGACGAAGCGCATCAGCGACCTCGGCGGCGTTCCGGAGAAGGTCGACGACGGCTACCAGCGGCGCATCGGGCTCGAGGTGGGGATCCCGCGGACGCTGGAGCAGCTGCTCGCGCTCACGATCGTCGTCGAGGAGCGCGCGCTCTCGCGCTACCTCGCGCACGCGGCCGCGCCGGGGGTCGATCCGGAGACGCTCGCGGTGCTCCACGAGGTGACGAAGGACGAGAGGTGGCACCTCTCGTGGATCGAGCACAAGCTCCGCGAGATCGCGGGGCCGGCAGCCGCGTCGCGCGTCGACGACCTCCTCGCGCGCTATCGCGAGGTCGATCGCCGGGTGTTCGCCGACCTCGAGCGCAAGGAGCGCACGACCTTCGGCTTCTCGGTCGCCGACACCCCGGCGTCCTAGCGTCCGTGTCTCGATCGCGCCGGCGCGGACGGCGGCTCCGCCATCGCCTCGAGTACGTCGGGCTGCGTCTCGTGACGGGAACGCTCGGGGCGCTGCCGCTCGCGGCCGCGATGCGGCTCGCGGCGGGGGTTGCGGCGTCGGTGATCCGGATCGCGCGGCCGCTCCGGCGGATCGGCCTCCGCAACCTCGCAATCGCCTTTCCCGAGAAGAGCGAGGCCGAGCGCGCGGCGATCCTCGTGGCGAGCTACCGCAACCTCGGTCGCATGGTCGCCGAGTGCGCGCACCTGCCGGATCTGAACGCACGGAACCTCGCCAAGACCCTTCGCTTCGACGTCGGCGGCATCTGGGACCACGAGATCGTTCCCCATCTGCAATCGGGCGGCGTCATGATTCTCACCGGACATTTCGGCAACTGGGAGCTCTTCGCGTACGCCTATGGATTGCTTGGGCACCCGGTGTCGCTCGTGCACCAGACGATCAAGAACCCGCTCGTCGACGGGTTCATCGAGCGTCTGCGGAGCGGTGGGGGCACACGGCTCTTCCGCAAGCAGGAGGCGGCCCGCGCGGTGCTCCGCGCGCTCCGGGAGCGCGCGATCGTTGTCCTCCCGCTCGACCAGAACCAGTCGCGTCGTGCCGGCATCTTCGTCGACTTCTTCGGTCTCCCCGCGAGTACGAGCGACGGGCTGGCACGGATCGCGCTCCGCAACGGAGCACCGATCTATCCCGCGTTCCTGGTGCGTGACGGGACGAGCGCGTGTCATCACGTCGTTTTCTTGCCTCGCGTGGAGTTTCCAGTTATGGCGGACCGCGATTCGGCGGCGCGCGAGCTCACGCAGCGCTGCACGGCCGTACTCGAATCGATGATCCGCAACCACCCCGATCACTGGCTCTGGACGCACAAGCGTTGGCGCACGCGTCCGCTCGGCGAGCCGGAGATCTACGAGGCTTGAGGAGGCGAGCGATGGCGACGACGAAGCGCAAGAAGGGAGGGCGCGCCGCCGCGACGCGCGCCAAGGCGGCCGCGCGCGGCCGCGCCGTGAAGAAGGCGGCTCCGAAGAAGCCCGCTCTGCGCACGTCGTCGGTGAAAGTCGGGAAGGCGAGGACCGCCAAGCCGAAGGTCGCCACGAAGCCGAAGGTCGCCGCGAAGCCGAGAGCAGTCGCCGCCCCGAAGGCGAGCGCGAAGCCCAGGCGCGCGGCCGCGAAGCCGGCCCCGAAGGCGGGCGCGGCGAAGGCCCCCGCCGTCGAGAGCGCCGAGATCGCCGCGCTCAAGAGCAAGTTCCAGCGTGAGCGGAACGGCCTCGAGCGGCGGCTCACCGAAGCGGTCCGCGAGATCGGCATGCTCCGTCACCACGAGCTCCGCGCCATGCAACTCGAGCGTCAGCTCGCGGAGCGCGACGCGACGATCCTCCGGCTCCAGCAGCAGCTCGCGGTCGGCGAGCGCCGCGCCGCCGAGCCGCTCGTCCACGTGCACGAGGTGCAGCAGTCTCTCGCGCTCGTGATCCCGGCGAGCGAAGAGCTCGACGCAGCGGACGCGGGTGACGACCTTCTGGCGGGCGCGCTCGACGAGTTCGAGGAGCGGCAGCTCGTCGACGACGCGGACCTCGCCTCGGACGATGACCTCGCCGCCGACGACGGCGACGTCGTCTCCGACGACTAGCCGAACGACGGCGAAGGACAGGTCGTCGGGGGGGTGCGGCGTCGAGTCGCGCCAAGACGACGCGCCCCGAGCGGTTCGTCTTGAAACGGTATGCCCTGCGGTTTAGCTTGGCGGGCACTCACGTCATGGCGTGAGGAGACGTTGCCGTCGCCGTCCCGCATGCGGCGCTACGCCGGCGTCGGTACCGAGGATCATCCCAGGGGAGGCCCGACCGATGGCGAAAACGCGCGTGCTTCTCGCCGATGACCACACCGTCGTCCGTCAGGGGCTGCGCAAGATCCTGGAGTCCGATCCGGAGATCGAAATCATCGGCGAGGTGGGCGATGGTCGCGGCGCCGTCGAGGCCGCGAAGCGGCTCAGGCCGACGGTCGTCGTCATCGACATCGGGCTCCCGGGTCCGAACGGCATCGAAGCGACGAGCCAGATCACGAAGGGTACCGAGGGGGTGAGCGTGCTCATCCTCTCGATGCACTCCGACGACGTGTACGTGCGTCAGGGCTTGAAGGCCGGTGCGAAAGGGTACCTCCTCAAGGACTCCGAGGATCTCGACCTCATCAAGGCCGTCAAGTCGCTCGCCCGCGGCGGTTCGTATTTCAGCCCCTCGGTCTCGAAGGTGTTGCTCGCGGGCTACCTGAACGAGCCGAACACGACGGCGGACGAGGACGCGCTCTCACGCCTCACGGGTCGCGAGCGCGAGGTGCTCCAGCTCATCTCCGAAGGCAAGACCAACAAGGAGATCGCGCGCATCCTCTCGCTCAGCATCAACACCGTCGAGAGTCATCGCAAGCACGTCATGGCCAAGCTCGACCTCCACAATACCGCGGAGATCGTTCGCTTCGCCGTCCGCAAGGGGATCGTCCAGTAACGCGGCCCGTCGGACGTGGTACGACAGGGCGCGCGCTTGTCGTTCGGCCGCCTGGACTCATCGGCCGCCGACGACCGCGCGAGTTCTCCCCCCGTGCGGCTCACTCGGGCGCGCCCTCTCGTCTCCCACCACCACCCCACCGCACCGCGCCGAGCACGCGGTGACTTCGTTGCGCGCGGTCAGCTTGCGTGCCGATTGCTCCAGCGCCAGCGCTCCCAGAAGGTTTCGCTACCCGCCGCCGCGTTCGCGGCGCCGACGCGCATGAAAGTGCGTACTTCCCAGGTGCCGTTGATCTTGCGCCCCGTGGCGAGCAACCGCTTCGCCGGCTTCCGCGTTCCCTCACCCGTCTTGTGCTGGCTCATCCGCCCCTCCTTGGGCTGCGCGTAGTCGTTGCCCGGGGGAATGAGCAGGATGCGGGCCACTCGCGGAAACCGCGATTTCTCATGCGAATTGCCGCAGCGGGACCCGTCGATCGTCCAATAATGTGCGGTTCGTGGCGATTTCTGTACGGCAGGTCGGGGAGCGGCCGCGCGCGGGCCCGGGAAGGACGGCTACCGCAGCAGGGTCAGCAGGCCGAGGAAGAAGAAGAAGCCGCAGCAGTCGGTGAAGGTCGTGAGTACGACGGCCGACGCGACCGCCGGGTCGATGCCGCACCACTTGAGCCCGAGCGGGATGGCCACGCCGACGAGTGCCGCGATGCAGAGGTTCCCGAGGATCGCGAGCGATACGACGAGGCCGATCAGCGGGACGCCTTTCCACAGGTAGGCGAAGATCGCCGCGATGATGCCGAGCGCGAGGCCGTTCAGCGCGCCCGTTATGAGCTCCTTCACGAGCACCCGCCGGGCGTTCATGAACGTGAGCTCGCCGAGCGCGAGCCCGCGTACCACCAGCGCGAGCGTCTGCACGCCCGCGTTGCCGCCGCTTCCGGCCACCATCGTCATGAAAGCGGCGGCGATCGCGAGGCTCTGGATCGTCCCCTCGAAGAACGCGACGACGCTCGCCGAGAGGAAGCAGGTGCCGAGGTTCACGATCAGCCAGGGGAGGCGGCGGCGGACCGAGTCGCGCACGGACTCGTGCACCGAGGCTTCGTTGCCGAGACCGGCGAGCCGGTAGATGTCCTCGGACGCTTCTTCCTCGATGACGTCGACGACGTCGTCGACGGTGATGCGCCCGGCGAGCCGGCCGGAGGCGTCGATGACGGGCAGTGACAGCAGATCGTACTTGCTGAAGAGCCCCGCGACCTCCTCTTGGTCCATCCCGGTGTGCGCGACGACCGGGTCCGCCTGCATGATGTTGCGGAGCGGAGTGCGCGGGTTCGCGAGGATCAGGAGGCGGAGCGGCAGCACGCCGATCAGCTTCTGCTGCGGGTCGACGACGAAGATGTTGTGGATGTCGGGAACGTCGGCGGCGCGGCGGCGCACGGCGTCGATCGCGTCGTCGACCGTCGCCTCGGCGGGCAGCGCGACGAACTCGCGCTGCATGATGCCGCCGGCCGACTCCTCGTCGTAGCGCAGGAGATCGCGGACGTCGGCGGACAGCCGGGGCGGGATCGCCCGCAGGAGACGCTCGACCTGGGCGCGAGGCAGCTCGGCGAGGAGGTCGGCGGCATCGTCGGACTCGAGGGCGGTGAGGAAGGCGCGCAGCCGGTGCTCCGGGAGCGTATCGAGGAGCGTCTCGCGGGACTGATCGCCGAGGAGGCTCAGCACGGCGGCCGCCTGCGCGGTGTCGAGGTGCGCGAAAAGACGCGCCCGGAGGTCGTCCTCCTCGAGCGCATCGAGCAGCTCCGCCGCGTCAGCGGGGTGCAGGCGCCGGAGCGCCTCCTGCACCTGGTCCTCGCGCCCCATCTCCGCGAGCATGACGAGGTGGTCGGTCGATTCGAGGTTCGTCATGAGTCGGCGGCTCGCGGCGGATCAATCCCCACCGCGTAGCACAGGACTCCGCAAGATACAGTGGCCGGCGGTCGCGAGCGCCGGGCGCCGCCGCCGGGCGTCCGCTTTCGGCTCAGTGCGAGGCGAAGAACGTTTCGAGCGCGGCGTTCACCGCGGCGGCGTTCTCGAGGGCCGGGCTGTGGCCGACGCCCGGGATCACCAGCAGCTCGGCCCCGATGCCGTCCGCGAGCTGGCGCGGGTGGTGCGCCGGGAAGATCTTGTCCTCGTCGCCGGCGAGCACCAGCGTCGGCGGTTGGATCCTGCCGAGCCGGTCGAGCGTGTCGTGCGCGAGGTCGGCGTCGACCTGGCGACAGAAGCCCTCCGCGTTCTGCGGGTGCGGCGCGCTCAGGAAGAGCCGGACCATCGGCTCGAGGCCGATCGCGTTGAGGAAGGTGTGGCCGACGCCGGTGAGGAGCATGGCTTCGAGGAAGGCGGCCGTGTCGAGCGTCGCGCGCAGGCGCTTCCATGTCCGGAAGAGGGCGCGCGTGTATTCGTCGTTGCGGGCCCAGCTGCCGATCAGCGTGAGCGTGCGGACGCGGTCGGGTGCGGCGAGGGCGAGCTCTTGGCCGATCGCGCCGCCGAGCGAGTGGCCGACGACGTGTGCGGCGGGGAGGTCGAGCGCCGCGAGCAGGCCGTCGACGTCCGCGGCCATGTCGCGCGGCGTGTACGCGGCGCTCGCCTGCGTGCTCTCGCCGGCGTCGCGGTTGTCGATCGTGATGCAGCGGTAGCGGTCGGAGAAGACGGCGACCTGCGGCCCCCACGCGGTGCGGTCGAGGCTGGTGCCGCTGATGAAGACGACCACCTCGCCGTCGCCCACCTCGTCGTAGGCGAGCTCGACGGCTCCGGTCCGGATGCGGGGCATGGCGCCGCTACGACGACGCGGGCGCGTCGGCCGGCGCTGCGGCCGGCAGCGGCCGCGCCCGGACCGCGTCGGCGACGGCCGGCACCGCCTTCATGATCATGTCGAGCCGGGCGGCCGCCGGGCCGACGACGCCCACCAGCACCCGCTCGTACTCGTCGAGCGCGGCCGCGAGGTCGACCTGCTTGTCGGGCTGGATGCCGTGCTCGTCGGGAGTGAGGGTCGCGTTGATGCGGTCGGCGATGCCCTCGAGCGTCTTGTCGTGTTCCTCGCCGATCGCGCGCCCGATGGCTTCGGCCCAGACGGTGTGGAAGGCGATCGTCGCGGGCACGTTGCGGCGCAGGCCCCCGCTCAGGTTGTAGAGACGATCCGCCAGGAGCGCCGGCGTCGGTGGGCGGCGGCGCGACACGAAGGCGTTCAGCTGCACCAGCCGGTCGTAGAGTTTGCCGTACCCCATGCGCTCGGCGACGATGCCGACGGCCTCGCGTATCTCTTGTCCGGTGGGATGCGCCATGCGGGAATCGAATGCGGGCGCTGTCTTTCCCGTTTCGATGCGCGTAGTCAAGCGCGCGACGGCGCTCCGCTTTCCACGCGCGGCGCCGTGCCGGCACCCGCCTCGCGGAGCGCTCGTCTCGCCGCGCGGGCGAGCGCGACGCTCACGGCCATCGTCGTGCCGAGGCCGAGCAGCGTCGCGGTCCAGTACACGGCGTTGCGCGGAGCCTCGGCGCCGCTCGCGAGCGCAGCGACGTCGCCGATGAGCTTGCCGTAGTAGACGTAGAGGAGGGCTCCCGGGAGCATGCCGACCGACGCCGCGAGATAGTCGGCGAAGCGGACCGTCGACAGGCCGAGCGCGTAGTTCAGCGCGTTGAACGGGATCGCGGGCGAGAGCCGCAGCAGGAACACGATGCGGCGGCCCTCGCGCCTGACGGCGCGATCGAGCGTCGCGAAGAGAAGCGAGCGCGCGAGGCGCGCCTCGACGAGCGGCCGCGCGACCGATCGCGCGAGCCAGAACGCGAGGGCGCCGCCCAGCACCTCGCCGAGGAAGGCGTAGACGGTGCCGGGGCCGAGCCCGAAGACCACGCCCGCCGCCATGGTCGGCAGGGCGCCGGGCACGAAAGCGACGGTGAGCACGACGTAGCCGGCGACGTAGAAGAGCGGGGCCCACGCGCCCTGCTCGGCGACCCACGCCGCGAAGCGCGGGGTCTCGCCGCCGGCCCGCCACACGAGCACGCCGCCCGCGACGAGCAGCGCGAGTCCCGCGGCGGCCCGCAGAACGCGCGATCCGCCGCGGCGGTGGTCGGCGTCCGGCGCCGCGTCGCGCCTGGGGATGCGCGCCGCGCGCTTCTTCACCGGAGGACCGCCACCGGACCGCGCTAGCGCACCGGGCGATCCTTTGCCACCGCGCCGGCCGGCGGCGGCGCGGCATCGAAGCGCGCACTCCGACCGTGACGCCGCGTGCAGCCTATTTCCGGCGGTGCGCCCTGGCGAACGCGGCGGGCAGCGGGCTTTCGTAGCGAACGGTCCTCCGGGTGTCCGGGTGGACGAAGGCGAGGGCCGTCGCGTGGAGGCAGAGGCGGCCGATCGGGTCGGTCTTCGCATGGTACGTCCTGTCGCCGACGACGGGGTGGCCGAGGGCGGCGAGCTGGACGCGGATCTGGTGGCGGCGGCCGGTGCCGAGCGTCAGGTCGAGCAGCGTCGTGGTCTGGCCGCGGTCGCGGACGCGGTAGCGCGTGACGGCGACGCGCGCGCCTTCCTCCGGACCGCGCGCGCGCCGGACGCGGAGGGCGTTGCTCTGCACGATGCGGTCCTCGAGCGTGCCGGCATCCTGGACGACGCGGCCCTCGACGACGGCGACGTACTCGCGCGTGACCGTGCGCGCGGCGAACTGCCGCTGGAGCTCGCGCTTCGCGGCGACCGACTTCGCGAACACGATGAGACCCGAGGTCTGCCGGTCGAGGCGATGCACGATGAGCGGGCGGACCGGCGGGCGCTTCGACGCGAGGTAGCCGTACACCATCCGAAACGCGGTCCGCTCCTGCTCGGTCTCGGTCGCGATGGTGAGGAGATCGGCGGGCTTCTCGACGACGAGGACGTGCGCGTCCTCGTGGACCAGCCGGAGCGGGCGGGGGAGGATGACGCGCGCGACGGTCTCGGCCCCGAGCCGGACCCGGTCGGCGGCGGCGACCTCCCTGCGGCCGTCGCGGACGACGGTGCCGTTCACGGAGACCCGCCCGCGTGCGATCCAATCCTTGCGGCTCACGCCCGAGGCGTCCGGAAAGAGCGTCCGCAGGCGGTCGGCGAGGGTGGGCATCCGGGCCGTGTACCACGTCCCGCGACGCCCCGCGCGTGTCGTCGGGTCGCGGCGTGCTGTGTTGCATCCGATTCGCCGGCGGCTCGCCGGCGCGCCGCTCGGCTTTTCGACCGCGACGATGGTACGGGATTCCGACGGACACGCGCTCCGCGTGATCATCCGGGAGGAGGCCGACGCGAGTGGACACGACCGCCATGGACGAGGCGACCCGCCTCGACGAAGACGCGCAGCGGATCCGCAACTGGAAGCGCTGGGGGCCGTATCTCTCGGAGCGCCAGTGGGGCACGGTGCGCGAGGACTACTCCGAGCACGGCACCGCCTGGGACTATTTCCCGCACGACCACGCGCGCAGCCGCGCCTATCGCTGGGGGGAGGACGGGCTCCTCGGCATCTGCGACCGTGAGTGCCGCCTCTGCTTCGCGCTCGCGCTCTGGAACGGCCGCGACCCGATCCTGAAGGAGCGTCTCTTCGGGCTCGCCGGCCCCGAGGGAAACCACGGCGAGGACGTGAAGGAGCAGTACTTCTACCTGGATTCGACGCCGACCCACTCGTACATGAAGGCGCTCTACAAATACCCGCAGGCGGCCTTCCCGTACGCCGCGCTGGTCGCGGAGAACCGACGGAGAGGCCTCGCCGAACCGGAGTACGAGCTCGCCGACACCGGCGTCTTCGACGCGCAGCGCTACTTCGACGTCCTCGTCGAGTACGCGAAAGCCGGACCGAACGACCTCTGCATCCGCATCACCGTCACGAACCACGGTCCCGACGCCGCGCGCCTCGACCTCCTGCCGACGCTCTGGTTCCGCAATACGTGGTCGTGGGGCCGGACGGGCGAGGGCTACTGGCCGAAGGGGAAGATCCGAAAGGTGAAGGACGGCACCGTCGAGGCCGATCATCCGTCGCTCGAGCGCATGCGCTTCTGGCTGGAGCCCCACGACGGCCGCGCGCCGGAGCTGCTCTTCACCGAGAACGAAACTGATCAGGAGCGCCTGTTCGGGGGGAGGAACGCGACGCCCTACGTGAAGGACGCGTTCCACGCCTTCGTCGTCGGTGGCCGGCGTGACGCGGTGAACCCGGCGGGCGTGGGCACCAAGGTCGCGGCGCACCATCGGCTGGACGTACCGGCGCGAACGAGCGTCACGCTGCGAGCGCGTCTGGCGTCGACCGACGAGGCGCCGCGCACGCCGTTCGGCGCCGCCTTCGAGGAGATCTTCGCGGAGCGCATCCGTGAGGCCGACGCTTTCTACGAGGGCCGCGCGCCCGCGCGCCTCGGCGACGAGGAGCGCCGCGTGATCCGCCAGGGCTACGCGGGCCTCCTCTGGACCAAGCAGTACTACCACTACGTCGTGCGTGACTGGCTCGAGGGCGACCCGTCGCAGCCCCCGCCGCCTCCGGCGCGCCGCACCGGCCGCAACCACGACTGGGTCCACCTGTACAACCGGGACGTCATCTCGATGCCCGACAAGTGGGAGTACCCCTGGTACGCGGCGTGGGACCTCGCGTTCCACATGATTCCCTTCGCGAGCGTCGACCCGCACTTCGCCAAGGAGCAGCTCGTGCTGATGTCGCGCGAGTGGTACACGCACCCGAACGGTCAGATGCCCGCCTACGAATGGGCGTTCGCGGACGTGAACCCGCCCGTTTCGGCGTGGGCGGCGTGGCGCGTCTACAAGATCACCGGCGGCCGCGGCGCGCGTGATCGACTGTTCCTCTCGCGCGTCTTCCAGAAGCACCTCATCAACTTCACGTGGTGGGTGAACCGGAAGGACGTCGAGGGAAAGAACATCTTCGGCGGCGGCTTCCTCGGCCTCGACAACATCGGCGTCTTCGACCGCTCGCGGCCGCTGCCGACCGGCGGGAACCTCGAGCAGGCCGACGGCACGGCGTGGATGGCCTTCTACTGCACGACGATGCTCTCGATGGCGATCGAGCTCGCGCGCGACAACCCCGCCTGCGAGGACCTGGCGTCGAAATTCTTCGAGCACTTCATCGCGATCGTCGACGCGATGAACAGCCTCGGCGGAAGCGGCCTCTGGGACGACCGGGACGGCTTCTACTACGACCAGCTCCACTTGGCGGGCGGCAACGTCCCGCTTCGCATCCGGTCCATGGTGGGCATCATCCCGCTCTTCGCGGCGGAGAATCTGGAGGCCGAGGTCGTGGAGAGCCTGCCCGGCTTCGCGAAGCGCATGCGCTGGTTCATCGAGAACCGGCGGGACCTCGCGAAGTACATCTCCTACTTCGAGGCGCCCGGCGACGATCGCCACGGGCACCGCCTGCTGGCGATCCCGTCGCGCGAGCGTCTCGAGCGGGTGCTCAAGTACGTGCTCGACGAGCAGGAGTTCCTCTCGCCCTACGGCGTTCGCTCGCTCTCGCGCTACCACCGCGAGCACCCGTTCGTGCTGCACGCGGGCGGCGAGGAGCATCGTGTTTCGTACACGCCGGGCGAGTCGAACACCGGCCTCTTCGGCGGCAACTCGAACTGGCGCGGTCCGGTCTGGATGCCGCTCAACTACCTGCTGGTCGAGGCGCTCGAACGCTACCACCACTTCTACGGCGATACGTTGAAGGTCGAGTGTCCGACCGGCTCCGGCCGCTTCCTGAACCTCTCCGAGGTCGCGCGCGAGCTGGCGCGGCGCCTGACCGCGATCTTCCTGCCGGACGCGGCGGGCCGGCGGCCCTGTCATGGCGACGACCCGCGTTTCCGGGACGACCCGGCATGGCGCGAGCTCGTGCTCTTCCACGAATACTTCCACGGCGACGACGGGCGCGGCGTCGGCGCCAGCCACCAGACCGGGTGGACCGCTCTGGCGGTGCGCGGCATCGAATACCTGGCGCGACGAGAGGCGCAGGACGCCGAGGAGAAGGCCGCCGCGGCGTCCCACGGGCGCGTCGCGCAGGGCGGATGACATCCCCATGCGAGCGGTCGCGATCTTCTCCGGACGGCGCGCGGTCGAGCCGATCCAAGCCCCGGATCTCGATCCGCCCGCCGAGGCCATCACGAATGTCATCGCGGTATCCTGACGACGCCGAGTGGCTCGAGCCCGACGGGTGCGGCGGCTTCGCGAGCGGCACCGTCTGCGGCGTGCGGACCCGCCGCTACCATGCGCTCCTGCTCACGGCGACGACCCCGCCGACCGGGCGCATGGTGCTGGTGAACGGCTTCGACGCGTGGGTGTCCGTCGGCGCGCGGCGCGAGGCGCTCTCCGCGCAGCGATACACGCCGGACGTCGTACACCCCGACGGCGCGCGCCGCCTCGTCGCCTTCGCGCCCGACCCGTGGCCGTGCTGGACGTATCGCCTCGACGACGGCACGGTCGTCGAGCAGGAGCTCGTCGTCCGGCACGGTACGCCGCTCGTGCTCGTGGCGTGGCGGCTGGTCGCGCGCGGGCCGGTTCTCGAGCCGGGACATGCGTCGTCCGCGACCGCGCGATCCGGGTCCGTCACGCTGAGCGTCCGGCCGTTCCTCTCCGGGCGCGACTATCATGCGCTCCACCGCGAGAACCCGCGCTTCGACTTCACGGCCGAGGTCGCCGGTGAGCGCGTGCGCTGGCGGCCCTATGCCGGCGTTCCCGCGGTCGTCGCGACGTCGAACGGCCGCTACGTCGACGAACGCGACTGGTATCGGAGCTTCCTCTACGCCGAGGAGCGCGCGCGCGGCCTCGATTGCGTCGAGGACCTCGCGGCGCCGGGCGTCTTCCATTTCGACCTCGACCGCGAGGAGGCGGTGCTGCTGCTCGCCGCTGCGGGTGACGAAGCGAGGGAGGCGACATCCCCCGCGCTCGCGCGGGCGCGCGAGCTCCGCGCCGTCGAGCGCCGCCGCCGCGCCGCCTTCACGAGACGCCTGGAGCGGAGCGCTGACGCGTACCTCGTCGCGCGCGGCGCGGGCCGTACGATCGTCGCGGGCTACCCGTGGTTCACCGACTGGGGCCGCGATGCCTTCGTCGCGCTCCGCGGCCTCTGCCTCGCGACCGGCCGGCTCGACGACGCGCGCGGCATCCTGCTGGCGTGGGCCGACGCGGTGAGCCGGGGCATGCTGCCGAACCGCTTTCCCGATCGCGGCGACGCGCCCGAGTACAACGCCGTCGACGCCGCGCTCTGGTACGTGGTCGCGGCGCACGAGTACGTCGCGGCGCGCGCCGGGGCCGGTGAGCCCGTGCCGGCGGACGAGCGGGAGCGCCTGCGCGCGGCGATCGACGCGATCCTCGCCGGCTACGCCGACGGCACGCGCTTTGGGATCCGCGCCGACGCCGACGGCCTGCTCGCCGCGGGCGAGCCGGGCGTGCAGCTCACGTGGATGGACGCGAAGATCGGCGACCGGGTGGTTACGCCGCGGATCGGAAAGCCCGTCGAGGTGCAGGCGCTCTGGTTGAACGCGCTGCACGTCGGGAGCCGCCACTCCGAGCGCTGGCGGGAACCCTTCGCGCGCGGGCGCGCGAGCTTCCGCGCCCGTTTCTGGAACGAGGAGGCGGGCGGGCTCTTCGACGTCGTCGATTGCGATCATCGCCCGGGCGCCGTCGATCCGGCGTTCCGCCCGAACCAGATCTTCGCCGTCGGCGGCCTGCCCGTCGCGCTCCTCGAAGGCGAGCGCGCGCGGCGGCTCGTCGACGCGGTCGCGGCGCGGCTCTGGACCCCGCTCGGCCTCTGCTCGCTCGCGCCCGGCGAGCCCGGCTACGTCGGGCGCTATGCGGGTGGTGTCCGCGAGCGCGACGGCGCGTATCACCAGGGGACGGTGTGGCCGTGGCTGCTCGGGGCGTTCGTGGAAGCGTGGGTGCGAGTACGCGGCGCGACGCCCGAGGTGAAGCGTACCGCGCGCGAGCGCTTCCTCGCGCCCCTCCGGCGTCATCTCGACGAGGCCGGCCTCGGCCACGTGTCGGAGATCGCCGACGGCGATCCGCCGCACACGCCGCGCGGCTGCCCGTTCCAGGCGTGGTCGGTCGGCGAAGCGCTCCGACTCGACCGTGTCGTGCTGGCCTGAGCGGCGCGCTGCGACGCGACGGCACGGTCCTTGCCGAGTCGGACGCTCGCTGGTACGTCACCCAGCATGCGAATCGTGGCGGCGGTGGTGGCGGGGGCCGTGCTGCTCGCGTCGGGACATGCGGCGCATGGCGCCGAGGCGCGGCGGCAGCGCAGCGAGAAGTGCCTCGAGATCTGCAACTTCACCTTCGAGCAGTGTCAGAAGGACACGAGCCCGAAGGCGAACGAGCGCTGCAACATCGACATCGTCCGCTGCAAGAACGCATGCCCGTTCGTGACGATCGAGGAGCCCGCCGTCCCGACGGCGGTGAGCCACCAGCGCTGCATCGACCGGTGCCGGGACGCGTATCAGAAGTGTCTCCGGCGTCCCGAGAACAAGGGCGGCGGCAAGTGCGCCGCGGACGACGTGCGGTGCGAGCAGGCGTGTCCGAAGCCGCCGGAGCCCGCGGTCGCGGGTGCGCCGGGCGCACCGGCGGCCGGTGGCGCCGCGGCGGGCGCCGCCCCCGCGGCGGTCGCGCCGAAGAAGGTGAAGCGCGGTCCCCGGATCGAGGGGCCGGCTGCGCCGGCGCCCATCAGCCCGACGCCGGTCGCCGTCCCGAACGAGCGCCCGGCGCCCGCGGCCGAGCGTCCCGCCGGCAGCGTGCCGGCGTACGGCGAAGCGGTGCCGCCGGCCGCCGTCGCGCCCGCGGCCGCGGTCCCCGCGTCCGCGGCGCCCGCGGTCGCCGCGCCGGCCGCTCCCGCGGCCGCCGCGCCGGCGGCGGCGGCGCATCCGCAGCCCGCGGAGCGCGGCTTCTGGGGAACGCTCGGTTGCTTCTTCGTGCAGTGCGAGCAGCCGGGGACGACGCCGTGCCTGCAGCAGTGCGGAGATGCGTACGATCAGTGCCGGGTGCGGGAGTCGAAGCGTGGCGGCGAATGCAACACGCGGCTCATGAACTGCCGTAAGGATTGCAGCGCCGCGGCTCGCTGAAAGCCATCTGCTTCGCCCGGAGAGCCGGCGTTACGCAGCGCGCGGTCGTCCTCCCCGTGCGGTGGGGCGTCAGCGCGTGTTCAGGTCGCGCGTGCCCTGCGAGCCGCCGTTCACCAGGATCTCGACCTGGTAGTCGCCGGCGGGCCAGCGACCGTCCGGCGGCGGCGCTTCGAAGGTCGTCGTCGTCGGTCCCTTCGGCGAGAGCGTCTTGCTGACCTCGGCCTTGGCGTTCTCCGGGCCCGACCAGCGCGCGACCATCGTCACGTTGTCGGCCGAGCCGTCGGTCTGCACCGCGACGTAGAACGTGTCGGTCGTCCAGAACATGTTCGTACGCGCGTCGTCCCTGATGCGGCCGTCGGAGGCGAGCTCGCGGCCGGTCGTGATGTCGGCCACCGTGAGGTCGCCCGGGAGCGACGGCTTCGAGCAGGCGGCGAGGGCGGCCACGAGCGCGTAGCGCGCCACCCGTCGTATCGCGCGGAGGGTGCCGGTAGGGACCATATGCGGCGGGCAGATAGCGCGGTCCCCCGTCGATCGGCAAGCCGGGGACGCGGCGTGGGGAGAAGCGCGATCGTGCTACGGACGGCCGGGCGCGCGGTCCCGGAGACGGTGGCGCCGGCTGCCGCGGTCCGGCATCGGGTCGGGCGTTTCGGGGCGCGGGTGGGATCGGGTGGCAGGCCTGGCCACATGCGTGAACCTCGCGTGGATTCTCGGGGCTGTAAGGGGGCGTAGGAGCGCGTGGGTGGGAGACGCGACCGCAACGGCGACCGCACGCGGTGACCCGCCATGCGGCCGCGCGGCGTCGCGCTTCACTCCGCCGCGCGCGCCAGGTCGTCGACCCAACACTCGACGTCGCCGAAATGCTCGTAGCGCTCCAGGTGCGGCACGAGGCCGAGGCGCCCCGGGTCGACGTCCATGTGGGTCACGGCGGGATGGGTGAGGAGGGCGTAGTCGGAGACGGCCTCGACGCGATTCTTCAGCATGCGGTGGGCGAGGATCACGTCCGGACCCGCGATCTGGGCGTGCCCGCCGACGCGGTACTCGACGAACGGCCCGTAGTGTCCGATCGCCTTGAGGCGCAGCTTGTCGACGCCGCGGCAGGCTCGGCACTCGCAGCTGTCGTCGGCCGCGAGCTCGCGCTGCTTCACGCGAAACCCCGCGAACGCGTCGCGCAGGATCGTGAGCAGGCTCGCCGGCGGCAGCACCTTGCCGTCTGGGCCGAGCGCGAAGACAGCGTCGCCCTCGATCCCGTGCACCTCGAGCGGTGGCGCGATCCGCCGGATCACCTCCTCCAGCAGCTCGGCGATGATCGGCGGCCCGTGCTCGAGCTCGGTCGTCGTGAGGAACTCGGTGAAACCCGAGATGTCGGCGAGGATGAGAAAGCCGCTCTTGGTCGTCTGCACGGTGTCCTCCTTTCCCGCTCGATGCCGTTCAGCGTTCCACGCGGTGCCAGGAACCTTTGCACAGGTGGCTTCCGGCTACGAACCCAGCTGCGCATGTGACTCCTAGTGAAGGGGCGGGGTCCGGACTTGGCGAAAATTGCGGTCGGGCCGACTTCGTGCGACCTTGCGCCTTTTTCTATCTCCACCGATGGAGCCCCGATGGACAAGACCGCCGCCACCCTCGTCGCCTTTGCCGCCGGCCCGGAGAACATCGAGCGCCGGGCCGCCGCCATGATGATGCTCGCCGAGCTCGGGATCTCCGCGCCCCAGGCGCGCGCCGTCGCCGCCGCGGCCGTCGCGAGCCCGACCGTCCTCCAGGAGTACGCCCTCCGCTGGTTCGAGAGGCTCCGCCCCGAGGACGGGCTGTCGGCCCTGGTTCCGCTCTTCGACACGTCCGATCCGGGGATCCGCGAGCGCGCGCGTCGGCTGGTCGCCGATTTCGGCGGCGCGGCGGTGCCGGCGATCGCGGCTTTCGGCAAGACGGCGCCGCGCACCTGGCTGCCCGGCGCCGTCGAGGTGCTGGGCGGCATCGGGACCGGCCCCGCGGTGCGGGCGCTCTTCGAGCTCGCGGCGCGCGGCGATCACGAACTCGTGCGGGTCGCCGTCGAGTCGCTCCACAAGCGGACTCGCGACCTCGCGGAGAAGGCGCGCGGGCAGTTCCTCGAGCACGTGCTCGCGGCCGCGACCCGGCCGGCGGTGGCGGCGAGCCCGATCGCGACGACGGCGATCATCCGGACGCTCGCGAATCTCGGGCTCGCCGGGGCGCGCGTGTGGCTGCTCGCGCAGGCGACGCGCGGCGACAGCGCCGAACTCCGCGCGGAGGCGCTGCGGGCGCTTGCGGCGTGTCTCCGCCACGAGAAGCTCCAGGCCAAGGAGTTCGGGAAGATCGCGCCGATGCTCTCCGACGCCGACTTCCCGCGTGTCGTCCGTCCGGCGCTCGACCTCCTCGAGTCGCACCAGTTCGGCAAGGGCGATCAGGCGTTCCTGCTCGGGCTCCGCGAGAGCCCGCACGTGGCCGTGCGGTCGTTCGCGCTCGCGAAGCTCGGCGCGAGCGAGGCGCCGAAGGCGGTGAGCGCGCTCCTTTCGAGCCTCGACGACGCGGAAGCCGTGCGCCGCTCGGCGGCCCGCTCGCTCGGCGAGATTCCCGAGGCGCGCCAGGCGTTGATGAAGCGGTTCGTCGAGGCCGCCGACGCGAGCGCCGCCTTCACCATGGCCGAGACGCTGATTCGCTACGACGTGCCGTGGCGGCGGCCCACCCTGGAGCAGATCTGGAAGCGCTGGCAGAAGGCCTTCGAGGCCGAGGACCGCATCCAGGGCGCGTTCCTGCACTTCCTTCGCACGACCGCGCCGGAGTTCACGGCCGAGACGCTCCGGAAGCAGGCGGCGAGCTTGCTGCGCACGGGGCGGGCACGTGATGCCGCGCGCCTGCGGACGGTCGTTCGCGAGATCCCCGGGAGCGACGCCGAGGACGGCTACCAACTGGCGCTGGCGCTCCTCAAGACGCGCAAGCGCGGACTCGACCACCCGATCCGCCGGCCCGACGCCGCGCTCGACGTGCTGCTCGAGATCGAAGCGGCCGGCTTCGCCACCGGGCCGCGTCTGCGCAAGGAACGTGCGCTCGACGCCGACGAGCTCTACGCGACCGGTTTCGCCCTCGCGGAGACGAACGCCGCCGGGGTCGTGATCGCGCAGGACGTGCTCGCGCACCTCGCGAAGAAGTTCCCGCGCACCAAGATCGGCAAGGCGGCGAAGAACAAGCTCGAGCTGCTGTCGGCCTGAGGCGCGCGCGCCGGATGCGCTTCGCTGGCAGGCTCGCGCTCTCCATCGTCTCGGTCGCCGCGGGGCTCGGGCTCGTCGAGGCCGGCCTGCGCGCCTTCGTGCCGAGCATGGCGGCCGGCTCGGCGGCGCGCTTCGAGCTCGACCCCGACCTGGTCTATCGCCTGCGGCCCGCGAACGTCGTCGCCTGGTCGTCGCCGGAGTTCACGGAGGTGTCGCACACGAACGCGCTCGGGCTCCGCGGCGGCGAGGTCGGAGTGAAGGCGCCGGGCGAGGTGCGGGTGCTCGCGATCGGCGACTCGTTCACGTACGGCCACGGCGTCCAGGACGACGAGGCCTACCCGGCCGTCGTCGAGAAGCTGCTGCGTGGGCGTGGCCGGAAGGTGCGGGTACTGAACGCCGGCGTCCCCGGCTACAACACCGACCAGGCCTACACGTGGGCGCTCCGCGACGGCCTCGCACTCGAGCCGGATGTGGTGCTGGCGGGGGTGCACTGCTCCGACGTCTCCGACAACTACGAGTCGTCCCTCTACGACGTCGAAGGCGAGCGGCTCGTACGTCGACCGGCGAGCGCGACCCGCATGTACCGGCTCGGCTCGCTCGCCGGCCTCGTGCCGGCGGCGGTGCGGACGAGCCGCGTCTTCGATCTCCTGGTCGCCTCGATCGAGTGGCACGATGCGCCGAGCGCGCGGCCGGCGGTCGCCGATCTCGACGCGTGGTCGTACCGCAAGATGCGCCTCGAGCTCGCCGACCTGGCGCGCCGCGCCGCGGCCGAGCGCGCGGCGCTCGCGGTCGTGCTGATGCCCTGCAAGAAGGCGCTCGCCGCCGCGGCGCCGGATCCCTACGGACCGCTCGCACCGGCGCTCGCCGAGGCCGGGATCCCGATGCTGGCCGCCGCCGACGCGATGCTGCGCGCGGTGGGGGACCTCAGGCCGCTCTTCTTCCGCGACGATCCGCACCTGGCCCCGGCGGGGAACCGCGCGCTCGCGGCCGCCGTCGCGGACTTCGTCGAGGCGCGGGGGCTCCTCGACCCGCCGCCGGTCATGGCGGTACGCGCGCCGAACGGATAGCGGAGGGGGCATGACGCTCTCGATCGACGTCCGTCGCGTGGAGATCCCATGACGCTCTCGATCGACGTCTTCTGGTCCTTCCGCAGCCCGTACTCCTACCTCGCGACGCCGCGACTCGTGCGGCTCGCCGCCGAGTACGACCTCGATGTCCGGGTGCGGCCGGTGCTGCCGATCGCCGTCCGCATCCCGGGCTTCTTCGACACCGTGAACCCGCTCTGGCCGCCGTATCTGATGCGCGACACCCAGCGGCTCGCGGAGTACCTCGGGCTGGACTACGGCTGGCCGCGCCCCGACCCGATCGTGCAGGACTACGCGACGCGCCAGGTCGCCGCCGAGCAGCCCTACATCCACCGCCTCACGCGTCTCGGCGTCGAGGCGGCGCGCCGCGGGTGCGGCCTCGCCTTCGTCGACGAGGTCTCGCGGGTCATCTGGAACGGCAAGATCGAGAACTGGCACGAGGGCGCGCACCTCGCCGACGCGACGGCGCGCGCCGGGCTCGAGCTCGCGGCGCTCGATGCCGCGGTCGCGCGCGACACCGCCGCGCTCGATGCCGCGATCGCGCAGAACCAGGAGGACCATCGTGCCGCCGGGCATTGGGGCGTGCCGACCATGGTCTTCCGGGGCGAGCCGTTCTTCGGCCAGGACCGGATCGATCTCCTGGTGTGGCGCCTGCGGCAGCACGGGCTCGCGCCGCGCACGTAGCGCGGCGCCGGCGACGTCGTCGAGGCCCTGCCGTTCAGCTTCGCATGATCGCCGGCGCGCGGCTTCTCACCCGGCATTCCTCGATCGGCTATCGCAGTCCCCGTGACCATCAGCTAAGTTCCGGCGCCGGTGCGCGATCGGCCCAACGACGCTGTCCACGGAATCGAGGCGAATTGAATGAGTCTTCGAGGCATCTCCTCCGCCGTCTTCGCGGGTGCGCTCGCCCTGGCGACGCCGGTCTACGCGGTCGATACGGACGTCCTCCCCGGAAGCCCCGGCGCGGCCGCCCTCGGGCCCATTTCCCCGGCCGACTCCGGGTTCGAGCAATCGGGAGAGCCCGCCGAAGGGGAGGCCCAAGCACGAAGCGAGCTGGATTGGCTCACGATCCCGCCGGACCCCGCTCGCCACAATCTCTGGGTCCCGACCGTCGAGTGGGCGACGTGCCTGGCCTTGACGATTCCGTTGTTCATGATCGACCCTTCCTTTGTGAATACGGGGACGGTTTCGGCCGACCACTTCGTCGACGCATGGACCCGACCCCCGGTGTGGGACACCGACGGCGTCGTGTCGAACTACCTGCTCCACCCCATCATGGGCGCGGAGGCGTACCTGACGGTGCGGAACCGGGGCTACGGCCCGTTCGGGAGTTTTCTGTTCTCGACCGGCGTCTCCGTCGGGTGGGAGTATCTGTTCGAGGCGTGGGCCGAGCGGCCGAGCAAGCAGGACCTGCTCACAGCGTCGCCCATCGGTAGCGTCCTCGGCGAGGTCCGCTTCCAGACGCGGCGTCGGATCGCGCAGTGGCGTCCGTCGGTGGGACGCGATGCGCTGCTGATTCTCGTCGACCCGGTCGAGGCGCTCCATCGCTACATTGGCAAGACGTTCCTGAATCGCGCGAGCGACGCGACGGTCGAGACGGTGGGTTCCTCGCTGGACGTCGGACCCGATCAAGCGAGGGTGATGCTCACGATGCAGTTTTGAGTGCTTTCGGTCTCGCCGTCAGCTGAACCCCAACGCCAACAGCTTCTGGATCGCGATACCGAAGGTCGGTACGCCGTCACCGGCCACGCCGAGAAAGACGCCGAGATCCAGTGTCCGGAAGTGAAAGATGTCGGGGTAGAGGTTGAGCCGCACGATCGAGTCGTCGGTGCCGTTGAAGGTCATCGACGCGAGCAGCCGATCGTGGTCATCCCAGTAGACGCCGCCGGACGGCCGCACCTTGTCGAAAATGGAGTCCGCGAACGGATCCACCGTTGCCAGACCGACGCCCAGGGAGAGTGATTTCTCGGACGGCAGCAACACGCTGACGCCTCCGAAGTACTGGAGGCCGAAGTAGAGGAAGGGCCGGACCTTCTCACCAAAGACTCGCGGTCGCATGAGGTAGTTGTTGCTGGCATTCAGAATCTTGTGGTGGCGTACGTCGAAAACCGGCTGCCCCGGCCAATTCCGGAATTGCATGTCGTTGTGGACGACGTCCGTCACCGTGTCGCTGATGAACAGGAGGTTGCCGAGCAGGTTGAAGAAATACAGATCGGCGATGCTGTCGGTCGCGTCGACCTCCGGATTGGAGACCTCGATCGCTTCGTTGCCGAGATAGCCGGCGTACGATGCAAGGAAGGCCCAGAAGTAGGCGAACGGCACGTCGTGTTCGTCGAACCACTCGGCCAGGGCGCGGAAATCGTAGCCGTTGCCGAGCAGGTGAAGCGTCAGGTTGGGCAGGACGTGGGGAGACAGCAGCTCCTGGTTGACCAGATGGTCCCAGCCGCCGTCGTCCTCGATCGAGTCGATCGGATCGGCGATACGGTCGATGACGCGCTCGTGGTTGTGCCAGTAGTCGCGCTGACTGAAGGCGCGCGAGACCTGCGCCGTGTCGAAGGCGGTGTTGACGTAGTTGGTCAGCGGCAGCATCCGAAAGCGGCTCTCGCCCGGGCGGAGCACGATATGCCGCGCTGTTCCTGCGCTGGTGCTCGGCTGTTCCGAGGACCCATCAGCGAACGCCAAGGAGGGCGAGCAGACGACCACGCTGGCCGCAACGAGGATCGGGATGAGGGACCGGTAGTTCAACAGACAGTTCCCGGAGGACCGGACCGGAGCCCGGCGCAGGGTGCTCATACGTTGGGGAAGCCGCGGCCTGCAAGCGATATCGGGACCCTTGCCGATCTCTCGTGACCTACTCCACGGCCAGAGCGATACGCAGGGCGGTTCGTAGCTGGCGCAGCTTCGCCGTCGATAGTGACGCGACGAAATCCGTCAGCGCCGTCTTATCGAGCGTAAAGAGTTGGTCACTACCCTGATGCACGAGGGGGGTTTCAGGCCTTCGTCCAATCCTACCGGCACTTGGGTGGTCAGCCCTACGTAAGTGGTGTTGACGGGAGCGCAAACGACGCGTGCTGCTTTCGAGTCGATCAGGGCCTGGCGACTGACGACGACGAAGCAGCGCGATCGCTTCGGATCATTGCCGGGCGGGCGTCGAACCCGATAGATTTCACCGCGGTTCACTCAACGTCCCACGGGGTCTAGTAGGCAAGGGCTGTCCTGGGTCACGCGCGCCTGCCAGCGCTGGGCATCGTACTTCTTCGCTTGCAGGGACGGGTGACGGTAGTCGCGTAGAAGCAGCGCGAGTTGCTTGCCGAAGGCTTTGTGAATCTCGGGCGGGGCGGCGATGTAGGAGGCGATGAACCTCTCAGTGAACTCGACGCGCATGTACCCGCTTGTTGAGGGCGTTCATCGCGGCACGTGCTGTCTTGAAAGGACCGACCGTCCGCTCCGCCTTCACGTCCGCCTCCGCGGCCTCAAGCCGCTTGCCGAGGTCGACCTTTCGATGCACGAGGACCACCGGACGAATGAGGGCAGCGCCTTCGCGCGTCAGCGAGGTCTCGACGAGATCCCCGGCCTTGATGCCGAGGGCGTCCCGAACCTTCTTCGGAATCGTCACTTGGAACTTCGGCCCCACTTTTTGTGCGGTTGTCGCCATACAGTCTTACTGCGGACTTGCTTGACGGGGAGAGCTGACGAGGAGGCGTTTCCATCGAAGGGCGTATCCTCCGCTCCTCGCGAGAACGTCGTCGAGTTACCGGCGCGCGCAACTCACGAAGAAGACGACGAATCGGAAGTGGGCAGGGGCGGAATTGAACCGCCGACACGCAGATTTTCAG
>JADLHM010000131.1 GCA_020848745.1 Deltaproteobacteria bacterium
CCCCGTTGGCCCCCCGGACGTCACCCTCGCGAAATTCCTCCGCCGGCGACTCTTCCGACCCCCAGCACCCGTCCGCCTTCGCGACGCGGCGTAGCCGCCGTCGCGCGAACCCGGCACTGTCGAGTAAGGTACAAATCCCGTCGGGGACGCTCCTCGCGCCGCGTACCTACGCGGCCGAACCGTCAACCCCGCGCCGATGACCGGTGGATTCCCCTGACCGTGCGTACCATCGAGGTGGACGTGGCCGTTGCCTGACCTTCCCGTCGTCTCCGGTCGAGACGCACGCCGCGCCTTCGAGCGCCTGGGATGGACTTCCCGCCGCCAGACGGCCGCTCGGATCTATGGTGTCATGGGAGGAAGTCGGGGCTTTGCTTCAGTCCCGCGTCGGTTGCGGGCTGCGGCTCGAGATCCACGAGCCTGGGCGTGCGTGCCCCGATGCCAGGCACGCGCCGCTGCTTCCGCGGCAGGTAGAGCGCCGACAGGAAAGCCGAGCGGCGGATGACGACTCCGAGGGCTGCCGCGAGGGGCACGGACCAGACGTAGGCCGTCGTCGCGATGCCGAGTCCGGCGCGAGATGACATCAGCGTGGACAGCAGATGACGGCACTGCGTTTCCAGGAACGTGTGGAACAGCAGGACGAAGAGACTGTTGAAGCCGAGGAACGCGAACGCCGCGCCGAGCCTTCGCGTTGCGCTCAGGGCATGCGCTGCGGAGAGGGCGAGGTAGATGCCCGCCAGGGAGCATGCCGCCGTCGCGATCGGCTGTTCGACGACGCGTTGATTGAGGTCCAGGTGGAGATCCGTGGCGGCGTCCAGCGCCGCGAAGATCACAAGGAGCGCCACCGCGAGCGCGGGGTTCGGCCGGAAGCGCTGGACGCGCTCGCGGAGGGCGAAGCCCAGGAGGAAATACGCGGCGCTGATCGAGAGGACGTCCGCGCTGAACGGGAGGCCGGAGAGGGGCGCGTGCATGTCCCCGATCACGATCGGCAGGTCCCGGAAGAGGTGGAGGTACGAAAGGCCGGTGAGGGCGCCCGCGGCGAGCAGCGCTGCGCTTACCCACGCGGGAAGGCGCGCCGCGGTCGCGATCCGCACGAGCCCCCAGGCGTAGGGAAAGACGAGCCAGAGGTGCGCCAGGTACCAGAGCGGCGCCCACGGCATGTCGATCGACGTGCCGACGCCGTACAGCATCCGCGGAATCTCCGCGAAGGGGTCGGCACCCGCTACGAGGACGCGCGCGAGGACCACGAGTGCGAGGGTGACGAGATAAGGCTTCAGGAGCGAGTCGCTCTTCTCCCGCAGGAGGGTGGCGAACGGTTTCGCGGGGCGGAAGAACACACCCGACAGGAAGAAGAAGAGCGGCATGCGGAGGAGCCCCAGGCTCTGATTCGCCGCCGCGGCCAGCGGGTTGATCACGACGAGATGGCTGTGGCCGAAGGCGACGAGCGTGATGCTCATCCCCTTGGCGACGTCGATGAAGCGCAGGCGCCCGCCGGATGGTGCGGGAGCAGGCACGGAAGCTTCGGCGAGCGGCCGGCGGCTCGTCATGGGCAGCGGCGGGTCTTCCGCTACGCGGGATCTGGCGAGCCCTCTACCGTCCCTCATTCCATCCTCCTCGCCGCCGTCGGTGATTTCCGCGGCGCCGCCGCGCGCTCGCGGCGCGCCTTCCTCGGCGTGCGGGCGCGGTCTACCACGGCCGCACGAGACGGCGAAAGGCGCGACGGCGCTCGGGCCGCCGTGGCGCGACCATGCGGCCCGACGGGTGCGTCCCGTACGTCGCCCGCCATGGCGCCCGGCATACCGGCGTGTGGCGGGCGGATTTCGGGTTGGCTACGGACGTCGGGTGGGGTATCGGCGTTGCATGCGTTCCCCCCTCCTGGCGATGCTTGTCGCGGGCATCGCCGTCGCTTCCTCCGCCGCCCACGCCATCGAGCAGATCACGAGCTGCGGCGAGTTCGTGCGCGGCTCCGCGACGCTCGTCGCCGATCTCGACTGCTCGGCCACGGACGATGACGCCGTGAAGCTCCAGGGCCGTCTCCATCTCGCCGGCTTCACGCTCACCGGCCACCCGGCCCACGCCGTGGTGCGCTGCGAGAAGGGGCCGTGTCGGGTGGAAGGTCCGGGTACGCTCCGGGGCGGCACCGAGGGCGTCCGCAGCGACAAGAACACGCGGCTGATCGGCGTGACCGTCCGCGACAACGCCGGCGCCGGCGTGTACGCGCGCAAGACGGCCCGCCTGGACGACGCCTCGGTCACGAGCAACGGCGGCATCGGCGTGTCCGCCGACAAGATCAACGCGCGCGGCACGAGCTTCGTCGGAAACGGCGACGACGGCGCCCACACCGTTCGCAAGGCGCTGCTCTTCGAATGCACCGTCAGCGGCAACCTCGGCGACGGCGTCAGCAGCGACCGCCTGGCCAAGATGAGCCACTACACGACCGTCACCGGAAACGGGCTCGATGGTGTCGACGCCGGGCGCATCATGCTGAAGCGGGCGGCGGCGGTCGCCACGAACGGCACCTCGGCCGCGTGCGGCGTCAGCGAGGCGTGCGACGACATCGCGACCGATCGCCGTCCGATCGTGAGCTTCGACGCCGTCTGCGGCTCGAGCCGCGATACCGGCGACGGGAGCAGCTGGGACGTCTGCCTCGACGACTGAGGAGCGAGCCTCCGCGGCGGACGCTTCGGGAAGTCGAGTCAGGCGGCTCCGCCTTCCGGGGCGCGGGTCTCGAGCGGGCATTCCAGGCGGACGGTCGTGCCGGCGCCGGGCGCGGACTCGATGACGAGCCTTGCGCCGACGGCGAGCGCACGCTCCTCCATGCTCAGGAGGCCGAGGGTGTCGCGGCGTCGACGGTGCGAGTCGAATCCGCATCCGTCGTCCCGGATCTCCAGCCGGACGACACGGTCGGCGTGGAGCTCGAGCCGGACCGAGCGGGCGTGCGCGTGGCGGAGCGCGTTCGTGAGCGCTTCCTGGGCGATGCGGTAGATGGCCACCTCGGTCGCTTCGGCGAGACGCGGGATGGGCGTACGGAACGACGCCTCGACGACGGTGGCCGGCGGCGCGAGGCCGGTCGCCAGCGATCGCAGGCTGTCCTCGAGCCCGAGGTCGAGAAGGAGGTTCGGACGGAGTTCGCGGGCGAGAACCCGGATGTGCTCCGCGACCCCGTTGAGATAGCGCGTGATGCGCTGCAGCTCCGTCGCGGCGTCGGTGGGGAGGGGATCGAGACGGCGGCGCACGGACTCGACGAGGATGCCGATCCCGACGAGTTCCTGGCAGACGTCGTCGTGGAGGTCGAACCCGAGCCGCGTGCGTTCCTCTTCGCGGACGGCGACCTGGCGCTGCGCGAAGAGGCGTAGCTTCTCCTGACTCGTCCGCAGCTCCTGGAGCGACGCCTCCAGCGCGTCGGCCGCCGCGCGCCGCTCGGTGACGTCGCGCCCCGCGCTCTGGATCTCCACCAGCGTGCCGTCCGGGCCGCAGATGCCGCTTCCGTTCCATTCGAACCAGCGCCAGCCGTCGGCGGTCCGCGTGCGGCTCTCGACGGCGCTACGGTACGGAGGCACGGCGGTGCGCGCGATCGCGGCCCGGACGCGGTCGACATCGTCGGAGTGGACGAACTCGAAGATCCGTCGTCCGAGCAGCGTCTCGCGCGGCTGGCCGTACACGCGGCACCCGGCGTCGTTCACGAAGGTGAACCGAGCCTCGAGGTCGAAGCGGCACACGACCTCGTGCTGCGATTCGACGAGCGCCCGGTAGCGCGCCTCGCTCATCCGCAGCGTCTCCTCGGCGGCGCGGCGTTCGGTGACGTCGCGGCTGCTGCCGTGCAAGCCGATCACGGTGCCGTCGAGGTCGCGCACGGGGCTGATCACGGTCTCCACCCAACGCGGGCCTCCGGCCGCGTGCACCTGGACGATCATCGGCGGCAGGCGCTCGCCGGCGCGAACGCGCGCGATGGCGGGGCGCCACCCGGCGGTCGGCGGATTGTCCGGATGGGCGGTCAGGAGGTCGGCGATCGTGCGCCCGAGAAGCGCCGTCTCCGGCCGGCCGGTGAACTGCGCGAGAGCGGGGTTCACGTACGTCAGGCGTCCCTGCAGGTTGGCGACCCAGATGAAGTCGCGGGCGTGCTCGTGGAGGTTGCGGAAGAGGGTCTCGGAGTCCCGGAGCCTGGCGGTGAGCTCGCCCTCCTCGCGGCGGCGGCGTTCCGCGACGCGGAACGACCGGGCGGCCCAGTCGGCGATGACGAGCGCGATCAGCGACCCGAATCCCGCGACCGCGATGCGCTCCGTGAGGTGGAGGCGCTTGTGGATGGCGGGTAGGGCCACGACCCAGCCGAGAGTGACGATTCCCTGGAGCGCGAGCTGCGGACCGAGGCCCCACGCGGTGCCGATGGCGACTCCGGCGTAGAGCACGAAGACGACGAAGCCGAGGATGATGCCGGAGGCCCGTACGGTCGCGAAGAGCGTGATCCACGACAGGCCGACCACGGCGAAGGCGGCAACCGCGAGCGGCACGATCCAGGGTGCGGTCGGCCGCGCGCGGCACGCGGCGGCGGCCGGGAGGAGCACGGCGAGCTGGGTCGCCGCCGTCGCGAGCGCGAGCCGGATGGGCACCTCGCCGGCGGACGCGAAGGTGGCGAGCCACACGATCGTCACGACCATGTTCAGCAGGGTCAGGAGCGGCATGCGGTCGGCGACGAGGGCGCGATGCGCGAGCGTCACGTCCGCGGCGCTCGCGGCGGCGGCGCTCATCGCGGACCGTGCTCGGGGCGGAGCGCGTCGGGCGCCAGCGCGCGCACGAGGCGGAGGATGCCCTCGCGCCAAGCGACGCGCGTCGGCCCGATCAACGCGTGCATGCGATCGGTGTCGAGGCGGAGGCTGCCGAACGCCTGCGGATCCTCCGTGAACGCCGGCGTCAGGCCGGTCAGTTCCCCGAGGTAGCCGCACCAGTCCTCGATGCTCGTCGCTTCGGAGCCCCCGAAGTTCACCGTCGTGGTGTCGACGGAGGCGGCGGCGAGCAGGCGCGGGATCTTTTCGACGTAGTCGTCGACATGGAGCAGGTTGTAGAGGTTCGGCCGCTCGGGATGGACGGTGATGGGCGCGCCGTTGCGCATCATGACGAGGTGATAGAACGGCCAGCCGCCGTTGTCGCCGTACGGCACGCTCAGGCGCGCGATCGTCGCCGGCACGCCGAGGCGGCGGGCGCAGAGGCGCACCGTCGTCTCGGCCGCGATCTTGCTGATGCTGTACGTCGGGAAGAGCGCGCGGTGGTTGTCGCCGAGCGGCGCGTCCTCGCGGCGCGGGGCGGGCCCGCCGTAGGCGTAGACGGCGGCGGACGAGAAGTGAACGACGGCCCGCGCGCGCGGGAGGTGCATCAAGAGCTCGCCGATGCCCTCGGCGTTGGCGCGGAGGTCGACCGCCCAGCGGCCGCTCTTCGCGACGGCGAAGTTGAGCACGTAGTCGACGTCGGCCGGCAGCCGGCGGAGGCTCGCGGGGTCGGCGAGATCGGCCTGGATCGGCACGGCGCCGAGGTCGCGTACGCGCGCGACGTCTTCGGCGCGCTGGAAGCGCGCGAGCGCGAAGACCTCCGCGCGCTGCGCGTAGGCGGCGACCACGGGGAGGGCCACCTGCCCGGTGGGTCCCGTGATCAGGATGCGACGGTCGGCGAGGTCGAGCGGGGCGTGCACCACGGCGGGCTCCCTTCTCATAGCGATCGCGGCGTGCCGGTGTCTATCGAATCGCCGCCGCCGCCGGGCTATGAGGGTCCGCCGCTGCCCGCGGCGCGCTCGCGGGCGATCCCGCGCAATCGAAGGTACTCGAGAGGAGGAGCACGCGAATGTTCAGCCACATCATGGTAGGCGCCAACGACATCGAGGCATCCCGGAAGTTCTACGACGCCCTGCTCGGCACCCTCGGCATCGCGCCGGGCGTCACCGACGAGAAGGGACGGCTCTTCTACCTGTCGCCGACGGGCGTCCTCGGCGTGACCACGCCGATCGACGGCAAGCCGGCCACCGCCGCCAACGGCGGCACGATCGGGTTCAACGTCGCCGACCCGGCGACCGTCGACAAGTGGCACGCGGCGGGCGTCGCGAACGGCGGGACCAGCATCGAGGATCCCCCGGGGATCCGCGAGGGCGGGCTCGGCAAGATGTACCTCGCCTACCTGCGCGACCCGTCCGGCAACAAGCTCTGCGCGCTGCACCGCATGGGCTGATCCCGTGACGCTCCCCGCGGTGCCGGCCGAGATCCGGCGCCGCGGGGGGCCCGGTGCCCGCGCGGATCGGGTTGACTGACCGATGACCCGGGGAGCATGGATCGTCGTTGTGCGTCAGGTGTTGCCCATGGCGTCGACGAGCGGGAGGGATCCCTACGGGGTCGAAACGGCTCGGCAGGTCGCCGCGCGTGCGCCCGCGGGGCTCGGCTTCTTCGCGGCGTGCGTCGTCCTGAGCACCGTCTTCGAGGTCACGCGCTTCCCGGAGCGCACTCCGTGGATGCTGGCCTTCGGCGCCGCGTCGCTCGCGCTCGGCACGATCTGTCTCGCGCTCGTCCACCGCCGGGCGGACGCGAGCGTCCCCCTCCTGATCGGGTTCGTGAACGTGATCGGGATGGGGCTGAACGCGTACCACGCGGTGGTCGGCGCGGCCGTCGCGATGTGCCTCTGGACGCTCACGGGACTCATCTGCTCGACGGCGGTCTTCTTGCGCTGGGGACGGACGAATCAGGCGTTGGCGTCGCTCGGGGCGGTCGCGCTCTATCCGCTCCACCTCGTGCTCACGGACGTCGACGGCCTGACGTGGGCCGCGGGCGGATCCTACCTCGTCGTCATGGTCGCGATGAGCGTCTTCGGCGCGGGGCTCTACGCGGGTTACCTCCGGTCGGGGTTGCAGCTCGCGCGCACGCTCACGGAGCGCGAGGCCCGCCTCCGGAACTATTTCGACCTGGCGCCGGTCGGGAGCGCCGTGGTCCACCCGGACGGCACGTTCCTCGAGGCGAACGACGCGCTCGGCCGGGTGCTCGGCTACACGCGCGAGGAGCTCGCGCAGTGCGATTGGTTCACGTTGCCGGTGCCGGCGGACCGGCCGGCGGTGGCGGCGTTGGCGCGCGAGGCGCTCGCCGGATCGCGCGAAGCGCACCTCGGCGAGGCGCGCTTCGCGCGACGCGACGGCGCGACGATCGACGTGACCGTCGATATGCGCGGCCTCCCGGGCCCCGACGGGACCATCGACCACCTGATGGTGCTCCTCCAGGACGTGACTGCGCACCGGCGTGTCGAGAGCGAGCGGGAGCGCCTGTTCGCCGCCGCGCTCGCGGCGCGGCGCGAGGCCGAGACGGCGAGCCGCGCGAAGGACGAGTTCCTCGCGACCCTTTCGCACGAGCTGCGCACGCCGCTCTCGCCGGTGCTCTTGTGGTCGGAGCTTCTGCGTCGCCGGGGAGTGTCGCCGGCGGACACCGCGCGCGGTCTCGACGCGATCGCGCGGAACGCCGGCAGCCTCGCCCACTTGATCGATGAGCTGCTCGACGTGTCGCGCATCGAGTCGGGGAAGCTTCGCTTGGAGCCGACGCCGCTCGATCTCGACGTCGTGGTGCTCGAGGCGGTCGAGGTGATGCGCCCGGCCGCGGAGGCGAAGCGGATCGCGATCGAGACGGCGCTCGACGACGCGGGTTGTCGCGTCCTCGGCGACGCCGACCGGCTGCGTCAGATCCTGTGGAACCTCCTGTCGAACGCGATCAAGTTCACGCCCGCGGGCGGCGTCGTGCGGGTGACGCTCGGGCGGAGCGGCGCGGACGCGCGCGTCGCGGTGAGCGACACGGGGCAGGGGATCGCGCCCGAGCTGCTCCCGTTCGTGTTCGAGCGCTTTCGGCAAGGCGACACGAGCTCGACGCGTCGCCACGGAGGGCTCGGCATCGGTCTCGCGATCGTGCGCGAGCTCGTCGAGCTGCACGGAGGGCGGGTCGCGGTCGAGAGCGGCGGTGCGGGGTGCGGCTCGACGTTCACCGTGGAGCTGCCGCTCCTTGCGGCCGAGCGGCCGCGCCGCCGTCGCGAGGCGGCACGCGCGGGCGCGGCGGTTCTCGACGGCCTGCGCGTGCTGATCGTCGACGACGACCCGGACTCGAACGAGGCGGTGCGGAGCGTGCTTGCCGCCGCGGGCGCGGAGGTCCGCGCCGCCGGCTCGACGGACGAGGCGTTCGGCGTCCTGGTGCGCTGGATGCCCGACGTCGTCGTGAGCGACATCGCGATGCCCGGCAAGGACGGCTACGCGCTGCTCACGCGTCTTCGCTCGGCGGCCTCGGCGCTCGGCCGCATCCCGGCGATTGCGCTCACGGCGTACTCGGCGCCCGCCGATCGCGAACGCGCGCTCTCGGCGGGCTTCGACGCCCACGTCGGGAAGCCGCTCCGCAGCCACGAGCTGGTCGAGGCCGTGGCGGCGGCGCGCCGGGCGTCCGAGGCGCCGGCGAGCTGAGCGCCGGGCTTCCCTGGTGATCCCTACGCGAGCGTGCGGCCGGTCGGCCGGAGCGTCGCGGTGATCCGGCTGATGAGCTCGATCGCCTGACGGCGCGGCAGGGACGCGAGCATCCGCGTACTCTGGCGGTTGGTCTCGCCGGGGACGAGGGTCGGCTCGACGCCGAGGGTCGCGAGTGCCTCCCGCACGACGTCGGGCGGCTCCATCACGTGGGGACCCGGTCCCCGGAGCTCCGGCGGCTGCGAGGACTGCCAGCCCGGCGTCCGCGTGGAGCCGGGCTGGACGGCGAGCACGTCGACGCCGTGCTCGCGGAGCTCCGCCCAGAGCGCCTCCGCGAGGATGAGGTCGAACGCCTTCGTGGCCGCGTAGACCGTGAGCTGCGCCGAGCCGAAGTTGGCGGCCATCGACGACATCAGCACGATACCGCCGTGCTTGCGCTCCACCATGGCGGGGAGGAGCGCGTGGACGAGGAAGAGCGGGCCGCGACAGTTGACGTCGAGCATGGCCTGCATGTCGGTCGTCGAGAGCTCGCCGAAGGGGGACACGGTCCCGATGGCGGCGTTGTAGACGAGGAGGCCGATGTCGAGGTCGGCGACCGCGGCGCACACGGCCTCGCCGACGTCGGGCCGCGCGAGGTCGAGGACGAGCGTCCGCACCGCGCCGCCGCAGGCGCGAATCTCGGCCGCCGTCGCCGCGAGCGGTCCGGCGTCGCGGTCGACCAGCACCACGGAGAGGCCGCGCGCCGCGATCTGCCGCGCGTACTCGGCGCCGAGGCCGACGGCCGCGCCGGCGACGAGCGCCCACGGACCGTAGCGGGTCGGGAACGCTTCGGGAGTCTGCATGCGACCGGCTTCTTACGCGACCGCCACCCCGGTTGCGAGCACCGAACTTTCCCTTGCGTCCCGAGCGAAGCGAGCCGGCGTGCCGCCTTCGCGACGTGGACCTGGTGAGCGGTGCGGGCTAGAGAGCGCTCGTGCGCTGGATGGGATGCCGCTTGCTGGTGGCCGTGGCGGCGGCCGTGCTCGTCGACGCCGCCGCGGCGCAGGATCTCGTCGGAACCTGGGTCCCGCCGGGGCTCACGGCCGAGGTGCTCGCGCGCGAGCCGCAGCACGTCCGGGTGCTGATCGTGCGCGCGGCGCCGGGCGGCGCGGCGGCGAAGCTGCTCGTGCCGACGCTCATGGCGGTGCCGCTCTCCGTCGAGCGGGAGGGCGAGCGCTTCCGGCTCGTGATGCGGATGGCGCGCGGCATGGAGACCCGCTACGAGGCGGCGCTCGTCGACGCGGACCGGGTGCGCATCGCGGTCGCCGGCGATCCGCAGCCGCCCGCGACGCTCCGGCGCGCGACCGCCGACGAGATCCGGCTCCTCGACGGCCTCGCGCCGAAGAAGCTGCCACTCCCCGCCGTGACGAAGCTCCCGGCGAACGGGCTCGCCGCGACGCCGCCCATGGGCTTCAGCACCTGGAACCACTTCCAGACCGCGATCGACGACCGCACCATCCGCGAGATCGCCGACGCCCTGGTGCGAACGGGGCTGCGCGACGCGGGCTACGTCCATGTGAACGTCGATGACGGGTGGCAGGGCGAGCGCGCCGCCGACGGCGCGCTCCGGCCGAACGCGAAGTTTCCCGACATGCCGGCGCTGGCGGAGTACCTGCACGCGCGCGGCTTGAAGCTCGGGCTTTATACGTCGCCAGGGCCGAAGAGCTGCGCCGGGTTCGCGGGCAGCTACGGCCACGAGGAGCAGGACGCCCGTACGTTCGCGGCGTGGGGCGTCGACTACTTGAAGTACGACTGGTGCAGCGCGGGCCTCGTCTACGACGACGACGAGATGCCGGCGGTCTACCTCAAGATGGCGCGGGCGATCCGCGCGACGGGCCGTCCCATGGTGTTCAGCATCTGCCAGTACGGGCGGGCCGACGTGTGGAAGTGGGGCGCCGACGTGGGCGGCCATCTGTGGAGGACGACCGGCGACATCGCCGATCGGTGGGACGTCGTCTCGGCGATCGGCTTCGCGCAGGACGAGCTCGCGCCGTTCGCGGGACCGGGACGCTGGAACGATCCCGACATGCTCGAGGTCGGGAACGGCCACATGACGCCGGCGGAGTACCGGACGCACGTGAGCTTGTGGGCGATGCTGGCGGCCCCGCTCATCGCCGGCCACGACGTGCGGACGTCGACGCCCGAGACGCTCGCGCTGCTCACCAATCGCCACGTGCTCGCCATCGACCAGGATCCGCGCGGGACGCCGGGGCGGCGGGTCGTGCGGCGCGAGACGGTCGAGATCTGGACGCGCACCCTCGCGGACGGACGGAGCGCCGTCGCGCTCTTCAACCGCGGCCCGGCCGCGGCGCGGGTCGAGGCGAGCCTCGCGTCGCTCGGCATCGCCGCTCGGATGAGCGC